>CAYHAT010000229.1:0-1650 GCA_964354675.1 uncultured Actinomycetota bacterium
CATGAGCGTAGGCTTTCTTTATCTTTGAATGTAACATCGTATGGAACGCATGGCAAGTGCTTATGACCGCATGGTAAAATCATGCTATCTATTATAGGATCGTGGCACTCGTACTCTTTCTTATGGGATAAGGCTCTAGACCGACGGAAATGGTGGGGCGCGAACCAGCGAGACCGGCAGCCAGGCCCAACGGTTTTCAAGACATCCTCAGAAGGGACATTACCTATGATGCATCCGTTTAGCCTCAAGGGGTGTATGTGGGAGATCTCAGTTATGGACGAGGGCTTGCCACGCATAGACCTGCTGCGGCGTTTGGCCGGGATCGGGTTTGGATATAATCATGAAGGGTGCGACGTCGACGCACCATTCCGCGCCCGTCACGCAATAAGCCGGCCACGCTAGCCGGAGAGCCCGCAAGAATCACCAGCGCCGTCCGTGGGTCAGGTTGGCTCGCGCTTCAGGGGGGAGGAGAATGGTCGATTACGATGCCGTGGTCATCGGCGCGGGGCTGGGAGGTATTTCCACCGCTGCCCTTTTATCCTCCAACGGTTTCAAGACCCTGGTGCTGGAACAGGCGGAAATGGTGGGGGGGTGCTGTTCGTCCTTCTGTCACCAGGGCTACAAGTTCGACACCGGGGCCACCATGGTCATGCTCGTTCAGCCTCTGCAGGAGATCTTCCGGCGCCTGGGGAGGAACCTGGAGGACTACATCGACCTCATCCCGTGCGACCCCATCTATTCCATCCACGCCTTCGACGGCAGTCGCTTCACCGTACCCATGGATATCGAAGAGGCCACTGCGGTGATCGCTTCCATCGCCCCCGGGGATATGGAGGGATGGAAGAAGTACGTAAAGGTCGGCTTGGCCATGATGGAATTGCTGGGTGAGATGATGCTCACGCCGGCGAACACTATTGCCGAGACGGTGCGCATGTACCGCAAGACGCCCGGGATAATGCGCTATCTTCCCTACATGCTGCGCACCGCGCAGGGGATCGCCCTGCAGTGGCTGCATAATCCCCTCCTGCAATCCACCGTCGCCTTCCAGGCCTACTGTGCAGGCTCGCCCCCGGACCTGGGGATGGGATCCCTCATCTTCGTGGCCTTGTGCGAGCACCTGGGCATCTATTACCCCCGGGGCGGCATGAGCGCCCTTCCCGAGGGTATCCAGAGGGCGGGAGAGGAGTCCGGGCTGGAGGTGCGGCTGAACCAAAAAGTGGAGAAGATATTGTTGGACGGGAAGCGTGCTTGCGGCATTCGCCTGGAAGATGGGACCGAGGTCACCTCCAAAATCGTGGTCTCCAACGTCAACGCCAAGGTCACTTATCTCAAGATGATCGGCCCCGAGAACCTCGCCGCCTGGGCTAAGAAGGCCATCGGGAGCTACGAGATGGCCATGGCTTCCCCCATGGTCTATGTAGGCCTGGATACCCGGCCGCCGTTGCATGCCCACAACACCATGGGCATCACCTCCCTGGAGGCCGGCAACCGCATCTGGCACGACCACTATAAGAGGGGACTCATCCCCACGCAATGCGGGTTCCTGCTCAACTGGCCCACGGAGTCCGATCCCTCCCTGGCGCCGCAAGGGCATCATATCCTCAACCTGGCCTGGGGGGCGCCGGCGCCCTACGCTCCCCTGGGAGACAA
>CAYHAT010000229.1:1660-6233 GCA_964354675.1 uncultured Actinomycetota bacterium
GAGACAACTGGGACCGGCTCAAGCCCGCCTTCACCGAGGCGGCTATCGGGGTTCTGGAGCGGGAGGTGATGCCGGATATCCGCGACCACCTGCAAGTGGTCGAGGCGGCCACGCCCCTCGATTTCGAGCGCATGCTGCTCCTTCCCCGGGGAGCGATATACGGCCTTTTCCTCGACCTTTTCTCCGCGGCCATGTTCCGGCCCCACCCCCGCTCCCGGGTGGTCAAGAACCTCTACCTGGCGGGGGCGTCCACCGGCATGGGAGGATCTCTCCCCACCACCCTGGCCTCGGGGGTGGTGGCCTCGGATTATATCCTCCAAGACCACGGCTAAGTTTAAAACCTAGTAAAATCGGATATAGGAATATGATAGTAAAGTCATTAATACTTTCAATTCATCGTTGGTAAGCCATAATACTAGCGGGAAAGCGAGCGTCTATATATTGTCCAAATCAGGGAACGGGGCGACCAGGAAGGGGTGTGCGACATGGCCGATTATGATGTCATAGTCATCGGCGGTGGCCTGGGGGGGATCTCTGCGGCGGCTCTCTGCGCGAAGAACGGCTTCAAGACGGTCGTGTTCGAGCAATGCGACGTGGTGGGCGGCTGTTGTTCCTCCTTCGACTTTGAAGGCTACAGGTTCGACACCGGCGCGTCCATCATCATGCTCACGGAAACCATCCAGGCGATTTTCGAGCTTATGGGCCGGCGAATGGAGGACTATATCGAACTATTCCCCTGCGATCCCATCTACCAGGTGATAGGGCACGACGGGAGCCGGTTCAATATGCCGATGGACATCGCGGAGGCGACCAGTGTCATCGAGAGGGTGGCCCCAGGGGATGTCGAGGGTTGGAAGGAGTTCACTCGCATCGGTCTTTCCATGCTCGAGGCCATCGGGGATACGATGATGACCCCCATGAACACCTTGAAGGAAATGGCCCAGATGCAGAGCGAACACCGCGACATGATGCGCTATATGCAGTACTTCCTCCTCTCGCACCAGGGCGTGACGCAGAAGTTCTTCAAGAACCCGGTCATGGAGTCATTCGTAGGGTTCCAGTCCTACTATGCCGGCGCCCCGCCCTACCTCGGGCTCGGCATACTGGGCTTCGTCGCCCTCATGCAGCACCTGGGGAGCTACTATCCCAAGGGAGGGATGATAGCTCTGCCCGGGTCACTCCAGAAGGTGGGTGAGGAGTTCGGACTGGAGGTGCGCAGCGGGACCAAAGTCGAGAAGATAATCGTCGAGGGAGGCAGGGCACGTGGGGTGAGACTGGAGGACGGAAGCGTCGTATCCTCCAAGATGGTGCTGTCGAATGCCAATGCGAAGGTCACCTACCTGAAGATGGTCGGGCCCGAGCACCTCAAGCCGTGGGCCATCAGGGCCATCGACAGCTACGAGCTATCGATGCCAATACCCATGATATATGTCGGCATCGACACCAAGCCACCGCTCCCAGCACATCACACCATCTGCACGGGTCCGCTCGAGGAGGCCAACAGAAACTGGCACGACTATTACAAAAGGGGGATCAACCCGGAGCCTTGCGGTAGCCTGCTCAGCTGGCCAACAGAGTCAGACCCCGAACTCGCCCCCGAGGGTCATCACGTCCTCAACTTCGTCTGGGGAGGCCCATACCCCTACGCCCCGCTCGGCGACAACTGGGACAGGCTCAAGCCCGCCATCAAGGAGAGCGCGGTTAAAGAGCTCGAGAGGATCGTGATGCCCGACATAGCAGATCACATCAAGGTCATGGAGGTTTCCACTCCGCTCGACTTCGAGAGGAGGCTTCTGTCCCCGCAAGGGGCGATATACGGCTTGTTCCTCGATATCACTACGATGTCTTTGTTCCGGCCTAATCCCCGCTCCCGCGTGGTAAAGGACCTCTATCTATCCGGGGCCTCGACCTGCATGGGTGGAGGGGTGCCGACGACTCTTGCATCCGGGGTGATCGCCTCGAATTACATCCTGAAGGACCACGGCTGATAACTGCAACAACCCCCGCAAATCGAGCCAAAGGTCTGCGCCCGGCTTCCGTGCGCATGCTGACCTGATGAGGGGTTGAGGCCCAACGGTTTTCGAGCCAGATGTACCTCTGAATGATGTTATTTAGCGACACTCAGTCAATTGCTCTCTAATCGGTTGGTGATTCTTCTGAGGTGACTTCAGATCTCTTTGGCAACGAATTTATCTTAACTCCTCCAATTGAGCCTTCAGACCTTTGATGTCCTCAGTAGCTACCCTCCAGGTAAGCTTGAGATCCACGCCAAAATATTCGTGGACGATTATATCCCACATCCCCGCCATCTCTTTCCAGGATATATCGGGATGCTGTAACTTGTAGTCCTGCGGGAGGTTCTTCGTGGCTTCACCTATTATCTCGATCCTTCGGATAACAGCGTCCTGAAGCTGGGTTGATCCCATGAAATCCTCAGCCGTCTTGCCGTGGAGGTAATCCTCGACGAGTTCGATGCACTCCAGGATGTGGTCTATGAATATCCGTGGATCCTTTTTCACAGAATGACCTTCTGCTCGCTCAATATCCTGTCCTTGAGAAGAGGATGAAGGGATTCATAGGTGAGTACATCCACGCCCCTTCCCAAGATCTCCTCCAGCTCTATCTTCAGACCGGCCAGGTCGAGCAGGCTCTTCTCTCCACTCAGCTCAACGAGGATGTCAACGTCGCTCTTCTCATCGCTTTCATCTCTCGCGATTGAGCCGAAAACCGAAGCCCTTATCACATCATGCTTATCGAGTATGGGTAAGATCTTCGCTTTCACCTCTTCCAGGGTCATCCTCTTGCCCATCTCTTCCTTCCCGATAGGTTCTGTATTCTCCCTGATCATTATAACAATCCAGGGCTGCAACCAGCATTTATTCCCACACGACCAATCCTTTTGGCCTTATTACCAACATTGTTGGTCATTCTGGCCCCGTTCCTTGCTATATGCCCTCGGCATCACATATCAGTTTACCGCATCTACTTTCCTATTATCAGCCAATGCGGTGACATCTATCTTCAAGCCGGGTTGGCTTACAATAAAGGCTTTTCATGGGGGTACTCACTTATTGCTGTCCGGGACAAACACAGCAGGTTCTTAGAGGTTCTCATCGTGGATCGCAAGGAATGGACTTGCCCGCAGGATCTATATGGTAAGAACCCCTTTTGACCCGCTAGCCCAGCACTACCAACATAATAGCACTTCGGACAGGTAAATATATCCTGGATGAGCAACCTAAATTGATGAAGGGGCTTTGTAATGCGCTGTGTACGTTATCAATCGCTGGTCAGCCCCTCCGGTCGGCCAAGGAACACCGTCACGAATTGTCACATATCTTGTCACAAGCCGTTTTCGGGACTATTCCACGGGTTTTTAGATGCCGGATGCCGGTTAACAAAATACCTGTTCAAACATAGCCTGGCGGAGAGGGTGGGATTCGAACCCACGAGACCCCTCGCGAGGCCCAACGGTTTTTTGTCCCGGCAAGTATACACGCATCAGGGCGCCTCGCCCCGTCTACGCAGGCTGACCACGAGTATCTCTATGCTCAGCAGCAGGACCCAGAATGGGAACAGCAGAGAGATCCACGCCGACAGGTTTATCACCAGCAGTAGCACAAGCGCCACGGCATAGCCGAGATAAGCCAGCCAACGACGGGTTGCCGCGGTACGCAGGATGATGGTTGAGGCCGAGATAGTGAACACCGCCGCCATCCTCATCGCATAGACGTTCATGAGGGACAGGATGGAACTGCGGCCGAACCTCCACAACTCGGCCTCGACCTGCGTGTCGGGCACGTTCCTGAAGCCTTCGATGAGACCTATGGTCATCGTCGCCGAGGCGAAGAGAAGGGCGATGAACAGCAGCCCGCTTCCTAGAAACACGGTGGCGAAGAAGCGATCCTCGTAGTCACCCAGGCGGTCCCGAATGACGCCGATGAACCACAGGAAGGCGATGCCCGCGAAGGGCACCAGGTTCAAGGCCACGATGACCATGTTCCGGTGGCCGCTGTCGCTGATACCCACCACCATCAGGCGGGAGGAGCCGAAGACGGCATACGCCACGGCGGAGAAGACGCTGGCATACAGGCCGTACTCCACCGGAAGGCCGGCGATGGAAGCAAACGCCAGGGCAGTGGGTATGGAAATCGCCCATACGGAAAGCGCGGCGAGCAGATCGCCGGACAGCTATTTCCTGTCGTAGGCAGGCAGCCACTCGGCCAGGGGCATGTAACGGCGGAGGATATCCTTCCACCTCCTTTCACGTGCCACCCCTTGGCCTCCCCTGCCTCACAGTTTCGGTAACCTCAGCACCCCAATCCGTAGGGTTTTTGCATTACTTGAACGTGGTTTCCTTTCTGCGACAGCAGGTGCAGCGCACCGCCACGGGGCGTTGCACCTGACCGTCACCGGTTGTGCTAGTCGATGTTCATAGCCTGTTCCATCCTCTCCAGCACCTTGTCAATGCCGAAGCTGGCCGGCTTCATGCGCGGTGGAAAGTCCTTGAAAGTTTCCAGGAATTCTCTAACGATAAACTGTGCAGCATAGGTCAGATAGGCGCGGTCAATAA
>CAYHAT010000230.1:0-6214 GCA_964354675.1 uncultured Actinomycetota bacterium
GGTGATCACTCTAACGTCATCACGAGGAGCGAAGCGACGTGGTGATCTCATGCACATGGTTCTCGAATGACCTCGCAGGGGGAGAAGAACCACCTTCTCGAGGTCGTTATCGTCTGTAGGCGGCGGATGGTCCTTCTGGTAAGGGGTCAGGTCTTGTTTTTTGCATCCCACGGTACATGCGATCACGCTAAATGCCTGCTCACAAGAGGGCATATTGAAAATATTCTTCTTACATACTGGAGTATGCAAAAAACAAGACCTGACCCCTTATCCCTGGCAAAGGTCGTTCTTCAGTCCAGGCTGACGAGTTCGTGCTTGCGGCTACCCAGGCCCATCTCCTCGGCGTAATCGAGCTGCGCGGGCCAGTTCGCCGCCGGGTATTTTTCGTTGAAGAGGTCACGTCCCGCCGCCTCGTTCACCAGGTCGATACTGGCCTGCTCGATGGCCACGATATCCCGGCTGGCCACGATACCCACGTCCTCCACCATCGGGGCGTCGCTGAAATCCCAGCAGTCACAGGCCGGGGTGATGCGCATCAGGAAGTTGAAGAAGACGCTCTTGCCCTCCTTGCCCTTGAGGGCTCCCATCGCATATTCCACGATCTTGCGCTGGGCGACATCGAGATCGCTGGCCAGCCGCGCCGCGATGGCCCCCTCGAAGCACATCACCGTGCACTCGCCGCAACCGATGCACTTGCCCTGATCTATAGTCGCCTTCTTTTCCTTGCCCTTGCCCTTGAGGGAGATAGCCCCGGCGGGACACCAACGGATGCATTCGGCGCAGGCGGTGCATCTGTCGGTGTTGACCTCGGGCTTGATGTCGGAATGCATCTGCTGCTTACCGCCCCGGCTCCCCAGCCCCATCCCGATGTTCTTGATGGCGCAACCGAAGGCGGTGAGTTCGTGCCCGGTGAGGTGTGAAACGGCTATCAGGGCATCCGCATGCGCGGCGGCCGACGCGATCTTCACGCGCTCGAACTGCCTGCCGTTAACCTCTATCTCCACGAAATCGTGGCCTTTGAGGCCGTCGGCGATGATGATGGGGGCGCCCAACGTCTCCTGAGTGAAGCCGTGGGCGGTGGCGGCGAGCAGGTGGTTGTAGGCGGTCGATCTGCTGCCTACGTAGAGGGTACCGGCGTCCGTGACGAAGGGCTTACCGCCCAGCTCTTTCACTGCGGCCGCAATGCGGCGCAGGTACATGACCGGCACGAAGGCCGTACTCCCTGCCTCCCCGAAATGGGTCTTGATGGCCACCAGGTCCTTGCGCTCGACCACTTCCGTCAGCCCGACTTTCTCGACGAGCTCCCCGAGCTTCTGCACCATGCCGCGGTGTGGCCTGCAGCGCGTGTTCACGAAGAATACCTCAGACAAGATATACCCTCCTTCCATTGCATGGGGTCAGGTCTTGTTTTTTGTTACCCCCCAGGGTGTTTTGCAGGCATTTTTATTAATTCTAATGAGTTCGCTTATGAGTAAGCAAGAAATGCAGAACAAAGCAGGGTGTGTAAGTAGGCTCCTTGTTGACGCAACGGGAAGGGCCGCTTTTCCTCTGGATATCCCCCGGGGTAACAAAAAACAAGACCTGACCCCTTTAGTCGGCGTAGCCGCGCTTGCGCAGCATGCTGACGGCCTTGCGCGCTTCGTTGCGCACTACGGGGTCGGGGTCGTCCAGGTAGCCGCGGATGAGCTCCACCACTTCCGGCCCCCCGATCTGCCCCAGGGCATAGCAGGCCGCAGCCTTGGTCCTCGGATGGGCGGAGCGGCGGCGCAGGTTAAAGAACTTCTTGCGCAGGATGTCCGAGAGGGGGGCGATGGCCTTCTCCGGACCAAGTCGGGCCAGGGCATAGCAGGCCGCCTCCTCGACCCGGGGGTGCTCCTCCCCACCGCTCACGCTCTTGCCCTGGATGATGACCAGCAGCGCATCCACTGAACGGGGGTCGTCGATGGTGCCCAGCCCTCTCACCACCTCGCGCCTCACGTCGGGCTCGGCGTCATGCAAGGCCTGCAGGAAATGCGGGAGCAGGCTGGGGTCGCCGGGCGACATCTTGGCCATGGAGCGCGCCGCCTGGGCCCTCACCGCGGGGATGGGGTTAGCCTCCACCGACTTCACCAAAGACAAGGCTGCGTTCCCGCCCATGAGCTCGAGCAGGCGTATGGCCCTGAGGTAGACCTCCTCCCGGGCATTGCTCTCCAGGATCTCGGAGAGGTCGGCGAGCACGGGGTCCCCGATGGCGGAGCATACCTCGGCCAGCTGGGGGGTGATCTTTATCTCTTCCTCGCCTTTCAGGCGGTCCACGATCTCCTTGGCGGTCAGCGATTCCTCGATGTAAGGCAATATCCGGGCAGCCAGCTTGCCGAGCTCCTCGTCATCACCGAAGAGGGAATCCGCCAGCGGCCTGCCCACGTCCCAGGGGTTCAGTGAGGACAGCGCAGCGGATGCGGCACGCCGTATCCTCTCGTCGCCGTCCGACTCCGCCAGGGTCGCCAGGACACCACAGGCACGGGCGAAGGCCTCCATCCTCCCCTCTATATAGAGATCGTTGGCAACACACCCGAGCAGCTCCAGAAGCCCCACCTTCACCTCCGGGTCCTGCTCCCTATCCAGCAGGGCCATCAGTTCGTCCGCCTTATCCAGGACCTCTGCCCGGTGACCGCGCTCCTTGAAATCCAGGTGCATCTGCTTGAGGAAGTAACAGGCGCGTACCCTGAAGTCCGGCCTGGCGCTCTCCAGGTTGCGCGAGGTCACCGTGATGATCTTGCGGGTGATATCCTTCTCCCCCATGTCCAGGAGTTTGCCCGCCACGCCGATGACCTCTGCGTCACTCAACCCTTCCAGCGCTCGCAGTGAGCCGGAGGCACGTATGTCCGTGACTATGGTGTAGACCTGCATCTCCCTCCCCGCCTGGGGATGGATCCTCGCCAGCTCCGCCAGCAGGCCCGACTCTCGCAGGCGCCGCGTTATCTCCGGGTGATATGAGGGATCGCCTTCTGTATAGAGGTCGGCGATGATCTCGTTGAGGAGGGATGAGATGTCCTCATAATCCTGGGGGTTCATGTTCTCCCGGTCGGTCAGGAGTTTCTCGTACTTCTCGATGATCTGGTCGGCCAGCTTGAGCACGTTCTCCCCCTCTACCGAGGAGATGATCTCCTTGCGCATATGCGGGTCCCTCACCGCCTGCGGTGTTGCCTCGGAGAGCACCTCGACCAGGGTCTCGGCCTCCAGGGCAGCCAGGATGTTCACCATCTCCTCGCTCAGGGTCTCCTTGAGGCCCTCGTCCGCCAACCTCTCCACCACACCGTACATGCGATCCACGGTGTCCCGGATCAAGCGGGCTTTCTCCGGCCCTACCGCTCCCCCGGAGCCCTCGAAACCCAGCATGACCGAGGCAAAGGCGACGTTGATGCGCTCCGGGTCGGACATGAGCTCCGACACCTCTTCCCGTGAGGCCTCCATGGTAGGGGCGCTGCCCACCAGGTAGCGCACGAAGACCTCGTCGCGCAACAGGTCCATGGCGTCCCCGCCGGGACCAAGCGCCGCGGCGGCGATATCCTGGTCCTTGCTCAAGGAGACGTATATCTTTTCATCCACCTTGATGTGCTCGGTGTCACTATCCTCGAGGAAGGAGCTCAGGTTGCCCTCCAGGTTGCGGTCGGCGCGCTTGCGACTGAAGACCTCAAGGAAGACGCGTAGTTCCTCGTCCTTTAGCCCCCGGTCGAAGGTGATACTGCGCACCTCCCACAAAGCCAGGTCCTTGAGAAAAGCGCTGGTGTTGGGGCGGGATTGGTCTCTCTCGTCCAGGGAGAACTCGTTGATGAGAAGCTTCCCCTCCAGCTCGCAGAAGGTTATGCTTCCCCAGGCCGCCAGGGCCTGTTCCAGTTCCTCCAGCGCCCTCTGAACGGAGCCCTCGACTATGTCAGAGGTAGGCGGATAGAGATGGAAGTTGACCATGGCTGCGTGCAGGGAGCTGAGGATGGACATGGACTGTGTAGCCAGGTCTGACCCGTCCGCCTGGCTCCCCCGCTGCACGGGTTCATCGGGCATGTTCCGTTCTCCCCTCGACTATGCTTTCTATCTCATTTCTATAAACCCTATCGGTATCCCTTTGTGTCCCTTTTACTGCTAGATTATCGCCGAAAAGAGGAAAAACCTTGAAAGAACGCCCCGGTGCCATACGCCGCAAAGCCAGAGGCGCGCTTTTAGTGTGACAGGATGTGTCAGGGTGTACCTGCGATCCGCCGCCAGGCTCCGCTGCGGGGACCCGATGCTGCATGGGTAAGCGGATCTGCTCTTGCGCGCTTTTAAGCTCGTGCCGGCCGGTCTTCTCTGACCGCCAACCCGAGTACCGCCATAGCCGCCAAGGCCAGCCCGGCGCCTGCCAGGAACGCATAGCGCGGTCCTATCGCTTCCCACAGCAGGCCCATGAGCAGGCTGGCCGGGAGGACGGTGATGCTTATGGTGAAGTTGTAGATCCCGTAAGCCCTTCCCCTCAGGTCGGGGGGCACCAGGTCGGCCACGAAGGCCTTCTGCACCGCCTCGGTGACGTAATAGAATCCATAGACCACGAAAAGCAACCATATCCAGGACGGTCCGACCAGAAACGCGAAGCCCGCGTAGGCCAGGACGTAGACTGCCCAGCCTACCAGGATGATCTTTTTTCTTCCCAGGCGGTCGGAGAGGACCCCGCCTTGTATCGAAACCGCCGCCTTCACCACGTGCAATACGCCCCACAGGGCAGGGAGCAGGGCCAGAGTGAAACCGCCCCCTTGGCGGGCACGCAGTAACAGGAATGCATCGCTGGAGTTCCCCAGGGTGAAGATGAACACCGCCAGCAGCAGCCACTTGAAGCGCCGATCGTAGGGCTTGAGGCTCAAGCTCAGCCGAACATCTTCAGCCTTGGGCCTGTCATCGCATCGCGGCACACCTCTCTCCCTGACCCCCCACAAGAGCAGGACGATCCCGATGGCGATGGGGATAAAAGCGAGGGCGAAGATGGCCTGGTAACCCAGGGAGAGGGCGGCGATGAGGATGGAGGCCAACGCCGCCCCGAAGAGGGCGCCAGTGTGGTCCATGGCACGATGATACCCAAAGGACCGGCCTCTCTCCCCGGCGTCGCAGGAATCGGCGATGAGCGCGTCGCGTGGAGCGGTGCGGATACCCTTCCCGACACGATTGCAGAACCATGCCGCAGCCGCCTGCCAGGGCGCGGTCACCAGGGCCAGGGTGCCCCGGGAAAGCCCCGATAAAGAATACCCCCCCACGACCAGTCCCTTCCTGCGGCGGACATGGTCGGAGATCCAACCCGAGAACAGGTTCAGCAGGCTGGCGATGGAATCGGCGAGTCCTTCAACAAGCCCGAGGAACCACACTCCCGCTCCCAGGAACTCGGTGATGAACGTCGGGAACAGAGGATAGACCATCTCGCTGGAGAGGTCGTTGAAAAAGCTCACTATGCCCAGTATGTATACGTTGCGGGAAAGCCCGAAGGGGCCGCGGTCCTCCGGCTCGCATTCGCCACTGCTCGCCCGGCTCATGCATCCTCCATTATCTCGTTCACCAGCTCCACAGCCTGCTCCCTCATTATAGGACGCCCGAACCGTTGCCATAGCGGTTATTGCGGGTCGGACATGCGCGCGGCGGCCTTTTCTGATAACTTACATAGCGATTAGTCCGTTGATCTGACGACTTACTGATGCCACATCCTATGCGGAGGGAGCGGGCCGTGCGCCGAAGTATCGTAAAGGGTTATTTCCCGGCACTTACCCATCGCGATTTCAGGTTGCTGTGGACATGGGCCTTTGTCTCCAACGTCGGCACCTGGGTGCACAATGTGGCCCTTGGCCTCTACGTGCACGAGGTCTACCGGTCGCCTGCATGGCTGGGGCTAATCAATTTCTTCAGCTACGCGCCTACCATACTCCTCTTCCTCCCCGCGGGCTCCCTCGCAGACGCGGGGAACAGGAAGCGCATCCTGATGGTATCCCAGGCGATCATGGCGGCCGGCGCCCTGGCCCTTGCGGTGCTGGTGCTGGCGGGGGTCGGGGGGCTTGCGGGCCTCTCCATGTCCGTCTTCCTGATGGGGGTGGGGATCGCCTTCAATTTCCCCGCCTGGCTGGCCATCGTGCCCGAGCTGGTGCCGCGCGAGGACCTGCTCAATGCCGTATCTCTCAATGCCGCCTCCTGGAACCTGGCGCGCTTTCTGGGACCCATGCTGGCC
>CAYHAT010000231.1:0-4444 GCA_964354675.1 uncultured Actinomycetota bacterium
CCCATCTCGATCAGGTGCAGCCCGATGTCCACCTTATAACCTCCGGGCAGGTCGTAGGACTGCATGCGCCCTCCCGCCTTGGGATACATCTCCAGGAGCAGGGTCTTCTTCCCCGCCTGCTGTAGCTGCGAGGCCACGCCCAGTCCGGCAATGCCCGCTCCCACCACTATCGCGTCGTAATCGCTCATCCTGCCTCCCTGTATCTCGCACCTCTCCCAGGTGAAAAGGTTCCCCACCTATCCCCTGCGCGGCTATCCGCCCGCCATGCGTGAGATGATGAATACCTCGTCTCCATCTGCAAGCTCCTCATCGTCATCGGCCATGGGAGACCCTCTGCGGATCGCCCTGATGAGGGGATGGAAACGCTCCTCCTCCGGGCTCCACATCTGCCCCGGCATGCGCTCGCCGTATTCCCTCCCGATGAGCATGAGCAGGTCGCTTACGCAGGCCCCATCCGGTAGTTCGTAGCACTTCTCCGTATCCTTGGTATAGTGCCTGACCATGCCAGCGAAGCGCGCCTTAACCAACATTTTCCCTCTGCCTAGAACTTGCCCATGAGCAGGCGGCTGATGACCAGCTTCTGGATCTCGGAGGTTCCCGCCCCGATGGTGCCCAGCTTGGCGTCGCGCAGCGTACGCTCCACCGGGTACTCGCGGATGTAACCGTAGCCCCCGAAGATCTGCACCGCCTCGTTGGCCACCTTGACCGCGTTCTCGGTGACGCTGAGCTTGCACACGCAGGCCTCCATCATGGCCGGTATGCCCTGGTCCTTCATCCAGGCCACGCGGTAGACCAGCAGGCGCGAGGCGTCCAGCAGGCACTTCATCTCCGCCAACTTGAAGGCCACGGCCTGGAACTTGCCGATGGGGCGGCCGAACTGCTTACGCTCCTTGGCGTATTCGATGCAGCGGTTGATGTTGCACTCCATGCCCCCCACCGCCGGCGCCACCATGATGGCCCGTTCCCACTCCAGGGTGGCCTTGCCTATCCCGTAGAAGCCCTCGCCCTCGCCGCCGAGCATGCTCGACGCCGGCACGCGGCAGTCGGTGAAGGCCAGCTCAGCCGTGGGTGAGGTGCGGTTTCCCATCTTGTCCAGCTCGCGGCTGACCTCGAAGCCGGGCGTCTCGCGGTCGACGATGAAGGTGCTTATTCCCGCGGCGCCCTTTTCCTTGTCGGTGACCGCGAACACGATGCACAGGTCGCAGATGGGGCCGTTGGTGATGAACATCTTGGAGCCGTTGATGACGTAGTCGTCGCCGTCGCGTACCGCGGTGGTCTTTATCGAGGCGGCGTCGGAACCCGCATCCGGCTCGGTAAGGCCGAAGCTGCTGATCCACTCGCCGGTGCTCATCTTCGGCAGGTAGCGCATCTTCTGCTCTTCCGTCCCCATCTCCCAGATGGGGACCCCCCCGATGATGGTATGGGCGCCCCAGGAGAGTGAGACCCCCGCGTCACCTCCGCCGGCGCAGAAAGCGTCCATGGCGATGGCCGTATCCAGCGCTCCCGCGTCGGAGCCGCCGTACTCCTCCGGGAAGGGCAGGCCCAGCAGGCCCATATCTCCCATCTTCTTCCAGCCGTCCCAGAAGAACTCGCTCGAGCGGTCGTACTCCTCGGTGAAGGGCGCGATCTCCTTCTCCGCGAAGTCCTTCACCTCCTTGAAAAACGCTTTCTGTTCCTGAGAGAGCTCGAAGTCCATCTCCTACCTCCTCTTACCTCATCCGTTTCTCCTGCGAGAACCCTCCCGATGTCTTCTCGCGGTCTATCCTGCAGTTACCGGCCCAGGAGGGCCCGGGCCATGACGATCCTCTGGATCTGGTTGGTCCCGTCCCATATCTGGTTTATCTTCGCGTCGCGCATGTACTTCTCCACCGGGTAGTCCCGCATATAACCGTATCCGCCGAACACCTGTACCACGTCGGTGGTGACGCGCATGGCCATATCCGAGCAGAAGGTCTTCGCGTAAGCCGCTTCGTTGGAAAAAGGCAACTTCTGCGTCTCCATCCATCCCGCCTTCATGTACATGAGCCGGCCGGCCTCGATCTCCATGGCCATATCCGCCAGCATGAACTGGACGGCCTGGTTCTCCGCGATGGGCTTGCCGAACTGCACCCTCTGCTTGGCGTATTCCACGGCGGCCTCCAGCGCCGCCCGCGCGATGCCTACCGAGTTGCAAGCCACGCTGACCCTCGCTTTGTCCAGGGTGATCATGGCGATCTTGAAGCCTTTGCCCTCCTCCCCCAGGAGGTCCTCCGCCGGCACCCGGCACTCGGAGAGTATGACCTCCGAGGTGAGCGAGGCGCGCACACCCATCTTGCGTTCCTTCTTGCCGCCGCTTATCCCCGGGTTGTCCCCAGGGACCAGGAAACAGGACAGGCCGCGCACTCCCTGCGTGGGGTCGGTGGATGCGAATACCGTGGTGAGGTCGGCTATCCCGCCGTTGGATATGAAGCACTTGGTTCCGTTCAAGACGAAGCCGTCGTCACCGCGCACCGCCGTTGTCTTGACCCCCGCCGCATCCGAGCCCGCCTCCGGCTCGGTGAGGGCCATGGCCGCCAGAGAGGGGCGTGAGGTCAGGTCGGTGAAATATTTACGTTTCTGCTCCCCCGTCCCCGCCACGAGCAGCGGCGTGGTCCCCAGGTTGTTGGCGCCGAGGATGGTGGCGAAGCCACAGCAACCCCAGGCTATCTCCTCCCCCACGATACAGGCGGTGAGGAAATCCATGCCCTGGCCGCCGTACTCCTCGGGGACGTAAAGATAGGTCAGGCCGGCCTTGAAGGCCGTCTCTATAAAATGCTCGGGGTACTTCTCCTCTTCGTCGTACTCCGCGGCTATGGGGCGGATCTCCTTCGCAGTAAACTCATGGGCCACCTTCTGGATGGCCCTCTGTTCGTCACTCAACTCGAACGAGATCACGTGTCTAACCTCCCTGCTGCGATGGGTTGAACCGGTCCGGGGCCCACAAGCCGCGTGGTCATCTTCCCTTGAACTCGGCCTTGCGCTTCTCCTTGAAGGCGGCCATGCCTTCCTTCTGGTCCGCGGTGGAGAAGAGGAGGGAGAAGCACTTGCGCTCGAAGGAGAGGCCGGAATAGAGGTCGGTGTTGAGCCCATCGTTCACGCATGCCTTGGCACAGGCCAGGGCGACCGCGCCGTTACGTATGCAGCGCCGCGCCAGCTTTTTCGCTTCCTCGAGCAGCTCCGAGACCGGCACCACCTTGTTCACCAGCCCCATCTCCCTGCAGGCTTCCACATCGTAGAAGGAGCCGGTGAAGATGAACTCCTTGGCCCGGTTCGGTCCCACCAGCCGGGGGAGCCTCTGGGTGCCGCCCGCCCCGGGGATGATGCCCAGGGTTATCTCCGGCATCCCGAAGACCGCCGTCTCGGAGGCCACTATCATGTCGCAGACCAGGGCGAGCTCGGTTCCTCCTCCCAGTGCGTAGCCGCTTACGGCGGCGACTACCGGCTTGGGGATGCGCTCGATCTTCTCGAAACCGGAGAGATCGGCGCCGTAGGCGGTGAGCATGTCCGGGGCGTACTTGCCCGACATCTCCTTGATGTCCCCCCCGGCCGCGAAGTTCTCCTCTCCCCCGGTGACGATGACCGCCCTTACCGCGTCGTCCCTGGCCAGCATGTCGGCCGCATCGCCCAGTTCGGCGATGAGCTCGAGGTTCAGGGCGTTCTTGGCTTCGGGGCGGTTGAGCCGGAGGATGGCGATCCCTTCCTCGTCCGTTTCCACGACCAGGTACTTGAACTCCATACGACCTCCTCTTCTTATCGCTCCCCGCCCAGGAAAGAAAAAGCGCCATGCTATGCAGTGAGCCAGGCGGGTCATCTGTAACCTGCCCTTGCATCTTGTGTCCGTGCTCCAAGCGCGTTCAGCAGCTTTGATATCCGGTGCGTGAACTCCCGCAACCCGGCTTGGATCGTCAACCTTCCCAGCCCTCAACTCCGGGAACAGGATCCGTGGCTCAGCCCAGCCTATAAGGCTGCCCTTGCATCACGTTCTTCGGGTTCATTCGAAGATATCGTCCTCGTCCTCTCCATCTTCCCGTGCCTGCTCCTCTTTTTCCGGTTCATCCGCCTCGGCGACCGCCGGCGCGGCTTCCTCTGCAGACTCTTTGTCCGTATCTTCCTCGGTCTCGATCTCAGGAGTGGGCTTTTCCTCCGGAGGCTCGGGTGCGGACTCCTCCGCCGCCGGTGCCGTAAAGCTCTTCAATCCCGCCGCCGGCTCCCCGCTCGCAAAACAGGTGGTGAAACACTCGCTCTCGTACTCCAGGCCGCGGTTGAGATCCATATCCAGGGAATGGTTGAGGCAGCGCTTGGCCTGATACAAGGCCATCCTGCCTCCCATGGCCAACTTCTCCGCCATCCCCTCTACCGTCGCGGCCAGCTCTTCGGCCTCGACCACCTCGTTTACCAGGCCCCACTGCATGGCCTGTTCGCTATG
>CAYHAT010000231.1:4454-6191 GCA_964354675.1 uncultured Actinomycetota bacterium
ATGGAGTATCTTCCCCGTGAAGACCATCTCCCGCGCCCGCCGCAGCCCGACCAGGCGGGCCAGTCTCTGGGTGCCTCCCCCGCATGGGATCATCCCCAGCCTGGCTTCGGGGAAAGCGAAACGCGCCTGCGTCACTGCCACTACCAGGTCGCAGGCCAGGCAGATCTCCAGGCCGACCCCCATGGCCACCCCGTTTACCGCAGCGATGGTCGGCAGTGAGAGGTCGGCTATACGGTTGGTCAGCATCTGGATCTCGCGGGAGCGGCGGCGGGCGGCAAGGGGGGTGGCGCTCTCCAGGCCCGCCATGTCCATGCCGGCGCAGAAAGCATCTCCCTGCCCCGTGAAAACCAGCACCCTTATCCCTGGATCGGCCTCCAGCCTGGCCAGGTGTGTCCAGATGGCGCGCATGGATTCGGTTGACAGCGCGTTCAAGCGCTCGGGACGGGAAAAGTAGATCCAGCCCGTCCTGCTTTTCTTCTCGAAGAAGACGGTATCTCGGTTCTCGGCCATATCCCCCGGTCCTTTACCTCGAACAGGGGCGCACAGTCTGCGCGCCCTCCTGTTGCGTGGCCTACAGTTTCCAGTAGCTTTCCTGCTTGCCGCTGGAATAATCGTAATAACCCTTGCCGGTCTTTCTGCCCAACAACCCCGCGGCTACCATGCGGCGGCTCAATGCGGCCGGGCAAAATTTCGGGTCTCCGGTGTCGTTGTAGATGGCGATGCAGGCGTTCATGAGCACGTCGATCCCGGTCATGTCCGCGAGCTCCAAAGGCCCCATGGGGAAGTTGTATCCCAAGCGCATGGCCTTGTCTATATCCTCCGGCGTGGCCACTCCAGCCTCCAGCATCTTGGCGGCTTCCACCCCCATGGGCAGGTAGAGCCGGTTAGCGATGAAGCCGGCATGGTCCTTCATCACCCGCACCGTCTCTTTCCCCACCGACTGGGCCCAGGCCTCCGCAACCGCCACGGTCTCGTCCGAGGTCTGCAGGCCGCGTATGATCTCGCACAGGCGCATGAGGGGCACCGGGCTGAAGAAGTGGGTGCCCACCACCTTGTCCGGCCTCTTGGTGCCGGCGGCTATGGATGAGATGGGTATGGCGGAAGTGTTCGAGGCCAGGATAGTGTGGGAGGGACATATTTCGTCGAGCTTCCCGAAGACCTCTTTCTTGACGTCGAGGTTCTCGAAGACCGCCTCGACCACCAGGTCGGCGTCGGAAGCGTCCGCGAGATCGGTGGTGGTCGAAAGGTTGGCCAGGGCGGCGTCGTGCTGTTCCTGGTTTATCTTCTCCTTGGAGAGGAATTTCCCCAGCGATCCCTTTATCGCCTCCAGCCCCTTGGCGGTGAACTCCTCCTTGACGTCATGCATCTTCACCTTGTACCCGGCGGCCGCCGACACCTGGGCTATGCCGCCCCCCATCAAGCCGGAACCTACTACGAAGACGTTCTTGATCTCCATGCTTACCTCCTAACCGTGCGGCGACCCTTCCGGACAAGCTGAAATACACCTGATTTCATGGGTTTTCGCGTTCACCGCGAACCGTCTGTCCCGACGGCGTTAAAAGTATATCACGAAAGCGCTGGGTGCTTAAATTCCAAGCCTGAGGGTCTCTCTCTCCATCGCGCCATGGCTAGGGGTCGTGTCTTCGATCTTCGGTAATGGAGTTTAAAGTGGTGATTGCGAGGTCGATGGGGTCGTGTCTTCATTATTCGGTTTCTCCACAATTTGTAATGAAGCTA
>CAYHAT010000232.1:0-6120 GCA_964354675.1 uncultured Actinomycetota bacterium
TCTTATTTGACCGAGAACCGATCTCCGGAATCGATTTGGCAAGAGATGTTGTGGAAGCGATCTATGCAGCCTACGCATCTGCTGAAAAAGGAATGCGCATCGAACTAAGAAGAAAATAGAGAGCGGGTGAGCCGGAGGAAAAAGGGCTGGAGGGAGATGGACAGTGGGGTATTCCCGATGAAACAGGAAGCTTGGGAGGATTTCAAGCAAGTTGCTTTGTCTAAGGATAAGGAATCTGACAGGTCAAGATCCCTACCCGGAAAAAACAGAGTCTTGTCAGCCCTGATCGTCGATAGCCCCTGGGTGCCGGGGTTCGCGGGAATTTCCCATTTGGATTACTTCACCCTGCCTGAACAATGGATGAGGGCAAATCTTTACATCGAAGATCATTTCCCAGACATGATCTTTCTCCCGGGTTTCTGGGTGGAATATGGGATGGCTACCGAACCCTCCGCTTTCGGGTGCAAGATCACATGGTGGAAAGACAGCCCTCCTTCGATCCATCCAACCCTTCGTGATATCTCAGATGCATCTCAGCTCAGGGTGCCAAACCCGAGTGAAGACGGATTGATGCCTTTGGTCCTCAACCTTTATCGGCATTTGGAAAAGAATCTCAGGGAGCACGGACACCCTATCAAGATGGTTGCTGCGAGAGGTCCTCTTGCCATCGCTGCCCATCTGCGAGGATTTACTGAACTGTTGATGGATCTCAAACTCTTCCCTTCTGAAACCAAAGGATTGCTTGAAATAACGACCCAAACCGTCATCCAATGGCTCCGGGCACAGATTGACAATCTCCCTGAGGTGGAAGGCATCATGGTGCTCGATGACATCGTAGGATTTCTATCTCCAAGTGACTATTTGGAATTCGCCCATCCCTGCCTGAAGAGGATTTTCTCTTCTTTTGAGAACATGGTGAAAGTGTATCATAATGACTCGAAGATCGGTCATCTGTTGGAGAATCTTGCCGACACAGGATTTCATGTATTAAATTTCAGCCATACCCTGGATATGGGAGAAGTCTGGCAGAAGATAGGAAATCGAATCTGTCTGATGGGAAATGTTCCCCCCCTCGATGTGTTAACTCTGGGAAATCCGGAAGAGGTCAAATCCTTTGCCGTGCAATGTATCCGGAAAACGGACGGAGGGAGAAACCTCATCCTCTCGGCAGGAGGTGGAGTTTCCCCGGGCACTCCCGCGCAAAACATAGAGGCCCTGGTGGAGGCCTCCAGACGGTCATAAATGGAGAGGCTTGATTCAATGAAAAAGAAAAAGATGAGATCAGGCATCGTTGGTGCGGGATTTGCTGCTTCCTTTCATTTCGAATCTTTGAAAAGGATCTATGGCACGGAGGTAGAAGTTTCCGGGGTCTATTCGATCCAAAAGGAAAAAAGGGAGTCCTTTGGCCTGAAGAGAGGGATTCGAGTATTTGACCAAATGGATCAACTGTTGGACGATTCAGATGTGGTTCATGTCTGTACGCCTCCTTCTGCGCATGAAGCGATTGCCGTCACGGCCCTGGCAAGGGACAAATTTGTAATCGTTGAAAAACCGTTGACAGGTTACTTTGGTGATGGGACCGAGCAATTTCACGGAGATTTCTTCTCCAAACAGGTTGCTCTGGATCAGGCTCTTAAAAGCATCCAACGGATCGTTGAGGCGGAGAAAAAGAGTCACGGAAAAATCCTCTATGCGGAGAACTGGGTGTATGCCCCTGCGATCCAAAAGGAAAGGGAGATCATCGAAAAGACGGGGGCTCAAATCCTTTGGATGCATGGAGAGGAGGCACACTCCGGCTCCCATGCCTCGACTTATGGGCACTGGAAATATTCGGGCGGCGGAGCCATGGTAGGGAAAGGCTGCCATCCTCTGACGGCCGCCCTCTATTTGAAGAGGGTGGAAGGAAAAAATAGAGGGACCGGCCCGATCACACCAAAAGCCGTGTCGGCCAGAGTCCATGCGTTGACAAGACTAAAAAGCTATATCGACAGGGGACACCTCAGGGCGGACTATCACGATATTGAGGATTTTTCTCTCATGCACGTCATCTTCGGGGATGGGACCATTGCAGATATTTTTGCTTCGGACATCGTGATGGGAGGGATCCACAACTGGCTCGAAGTCGTTGCGAACAACCATCGAACCCTCTGCAATATTAACCCGAACACGGCTCTGCAGGCCTATAACCCTCTGGAGCAATATTTCAAAGATATCTATGTCGTTGAAAAGATCGGGACCAAACAGGGTTGGTCGAATCCCTCCCCGGATGAGGACTGGTTCACCGGTTATCATGCGGAGATGGAAGCATTCTATCGGACCATTGCCCTGGGTGACCCTCTTGAGAGTGATAGTCATCTGGCCGCGGATGCGATCTCCACGATTTATAGCGCATACGTATCTGCTGAAAAATCAGGAGCCGAGATCAGCATTAGAACCTTTTGAGGAGGATGATCGAAGGTTCACCTGGAAGAGAAATGCGTCAGTCGTTCGCTTCATTCAGGACAAAAGAATCCAATTCACCTTGGCGAAGCTGAGGGAAACTGGTCTAGAAAGGAGGGATGAAGGAATTAGGTTCATCAATAAATATTCTTCGAAAAATTAAAGGAGGTTATTATGAAACATCACAGAATTACCCTGGCATGTGTCTTAGGAATCATGTTCGCTTTAACCGTCTTCTCGGGGGGTCTTCAGGCTCAGGAGAAGAAGATTTCGGCGAAACTGGGGGACCTGCTATCTCCGGACCATCCCCATACCCGGACGTGGGTCTATTTTGCTGAACGGGTAAAGGAAAAGACCAAGGGAAATGTGGAAATCCAGGTCTTCCACAGTGGCCAATTGGGGAACCAGAAAGACATGTACTTGGGAATGCAGACGGGAAGTGTCGAAATGGCAAAAATCCCCTTCTCTGTTGCTACAGAGTGGATTCCGGAGTGCAAGGTATTTGATCTTCCCTACCTTTTTCAGAGCAGAAATGAATTGTTAAAGGTATATGAAAGCCCGTATGGAAAGAAGTTTTTTAACGAGAAATTCCTGAAGCAGGGCCTGGTTGGACTGACCTGGGTCGATGACGGCGTCAGGAGCATCTACACCCACAAGCCTGTTCGAAAGCCAGAGGACATGAAAGGGCTCAAGATCAGGACGATGAGTAGCGACATCATGCTGCAGACCATCACGGAGATGGGAGGGATTCCAAACAATTTGTCATGGGGTGAACTTTACCTTGCCCTCCAGCAAAAGGTCCTGGATGGTGCGGAAAACTGTCCGGTCCTCTTTTACACCTCCAAGCACTGGGAGGTCTGCAAGGTTTTTTCTTTGACCGAACAGTTCTGGGTTGTTCTCCCCATGTTTGCAAGCAAAAAATGGTGGGATACCTTACCTCAGGATACCCAGACCCAGGTGAGAGAGGCTGCGCTCGATGCAGAAAAGTATTTCGTCAAGATTTACTCCGAGGACGAGAGCAAAGCGATCGGGTGGCTCAAAGAGAAAGGGATTCAGGTGGTCACGGATGTGGATAAGGCAGCCTTCGAAAAGAAAGTGCAGCCTGTCTACGATAATTATGTGAAGAAATATGGAAAGGACCTCCTCGAAGGGATTAAGGCAGCGGCAAAGAAAAAATAGTTTAAAAAGGGGGGAGCAGCACCAGACAGAAAGTTGCTCCCCCTCTTGTTAAGTGGGTCATCTGGCAGCGGAGGGGTCTCGTTTATGATGAAGTCTCTTAAGAATATTGTGGAGCATCTCTGTTTTTTGCTCGTCATTGTCTTATCTATTGTGGTCTTCTTTCAGGTTTTCAATCGTTTCATATTAAAAGCCCCCTGGGCCTGGTCTGAAGAGTTGGCGATGCTTCTTTTTCAGTGGGTGGTCTTTCTGGGAGCGGCTGTCGGGGTGAAACGAATGGGCCATTTTGGCATTGATTTAGTTGTTGAAAAGTTGCCCGGAAAAACCCGCCGCTGCCTGGCACTCATCGTTCCCTTTGCAATAGGCTCGATTGCCCTGACTCTCATTATTGAAGGATTCAAGCTTTTAAAACTTACCCAGTACCAAGTCTATACCACCATGCCTTTCTCTCATGCATGGGCCACGGCCGCTATGCCGGTCAGTGGATTCTTGATGATCCTGTACCTCATTCAGCGCGAAGTCAAAATATGGAAGAAAAAAGAGGGAGGGCAGAGCGCATGAGTACGGTCTTGATTCTCCTCGGCTCCTTCCTGGTTCTGCTCCTCATCAATGTTCCCGTGGCTTTCTGCATGTCTCTGGCCTGCGTCCTCGCCTTCCTCTGGAAGGGAACGATCCCGGTTTTAACCCTACCCTTGAAATTGTCCTCCGGGATCGATGCCTTCCCTTTCCTTGCCATTCCTCTTTTCATCTTAGCAGGTAGCCTCATGGAGCATGGTGGGATCTCTCAGCGACTGGTGCGGTTTGCCAAGGACTTGGTGGGACACATTAAGGGAGGACTGGGAATCGTTGTTGTCGTCTCCGAAATATTCTTTTCAGGAATTTCGGGTTCCTCGATCGCGGATGCCTCCGCCATCGGTTCTCTTCTTCTTCCATCCATGGTACGAGCAGGCTATACGCCTCCCAGGGCTTCCTCCATCATCGCTGCTGCAACAGGGATGGGAATCTTGATCCCCCCATGTCTCAATATGGTCGTCCTTGGAGCCATGGCCAATATCTCCATTGCCGGACTCTTCATGGGGGGCTTCCTCCCTGGTTTTCTGATGGCCCTGACCCTGATGATCATCATCTACTACCAGTCTTCCAAAGGGATTCTTCCAGGCCCGGATCAAAAAAGGGCAAGGATGAGAGAAGTGATGATCGCATTTAAAGAAAGTATCATTCCCCTCATGATGCCGGTCATTATCTTTGGTGGAATCTTTGGAGGGGTCTTTACCGCCACAGAGGCGGCTTCTGTAGCTACGGTCTATGCTTTCATTGTCTCTGTCTTTGTCTATAAAGAAGTTAAGGCAAAGCATATTTATAGGATCGTCGTCGAGACCGCAGTGATGACAGGCGTCGTCTGCCTGCTGGTTGGAGCTGCTACCTGCTTCTCATGGATCCTTGCAACCCATCAAGTACCAAGAATGCTGGGAGATTTCATCGGGTCCGTTTCGGGAGGCACGGTGGTCTTTCTCCTCTTGAGCATCGCCGTTTTCTTCATCTTCGGCGCCCTACTCGATGGACTTCCCGCGATTCTCATCTTTTTTCCTATCCTCTATCCCATTGCTCAGGCCTTAGGGCTTCATCCTTATCATTATGGCGTTTTGGTGATCGCTATCATAGGTATATCGGTCGTTGTACCTCCCATTGGGCTTTGTCTTGTCATTATCTGCAGCCTTGCCAAAATTAAGCTATCCGATACGATTAGACCTCTGATGCCTTACATCGCCATCTTGGTCATAGATTTATTTGTCATCGCCTTCTGGCCCTGGCTGGTTATGTTTCTTCCGATAGTCTTCAAGCTTTGATGAAAGGATACGCCATGAGTAAGTATCTCGTACGGAATTTAGAGGACGCTCCCGAGGTCATCCACAGCCTCTGCGGTCAGAGCATCCGTGTCATCACTCACCGGGATACTCCAGAGATCAATATCCATGTGACACACATCCTCGACGGCGTGAAGCATTACCATAAACGGACAACGGAGGTCTATCACATCCTCGAAGGAAAAGGAAAAATGGAATTAGAGGATGAGACCGTGGACGTAAAGCCCGGAGTAACCGTTCTCATTCCTACAGGAGTCCGGCATCGTGGATATGGCAACTTCAAAACGATCGTCATCGGGACGCCCGCTCAAACTCCGGAGGATGAATATACGGACTGAGACTTAAATTTTAGATTGCAGATTGAAGATTTTAGACTGAGAAGATCAAAGGCAAATTAAACTGATGGAATGCAAGGCAATGGTGCTTGAGAGATTCAATCAGCCTCTTGTGATGAGGACTTTTCCCATCCCCAGACTCAAAGAGGGAGAGGTTCTTGTGAAAGTCGAGGCGGCAGGAGTTTGTGGCTCAGATGTCCATATGTGGGAAGGGAGAGACTCGCGCGTCCGACTCCCTATGATCCTTGGTCATGAAGGAGTGGGAGAGATCGCGGAGTTGAATGGAGAAAAACGCGATGTCTATG
>CAYHAT010000233.1:0-6118 GCA_964354675.1 uncultured Actinomycetota bacterium
GCTGCCCCTGCAACTGGACGATGTGGCCAGGGATTTCCCCGACCTGAGGATCGTCGCCTTCCACATGGGCTACCCATATTGCGACGACCTCAACATGGTGGCCATGGGGCATCCAAACATCTATCCCTGCCTCTCCCTGCTCATCCCCTGGTCGGTGGGCGCCCCGCGCAAGTTCGCCAAGATCCTGGGAGAGGCGCTGCGCTTCGTGGGACCGGACCGCATCATCTGGGGCACCGACTACGCGGGATTCGGCGCGCAGATAAAGGCCGCGGTGCAGGGATTGCGGGAATTCCAGTTCCCCGAGGACATGCAGGAGGGTTACGGCTACCCTGCCCTCACCGACGATGACCGGGCCAAGATCTTCGGGCTGAACCTGGCGGGACTTCTGGGAGTGGACACCTCCAAGCGCAGGATCGGTTAGGCCTGTCGGATCACGGCTTCGTAAACGGGCTCTGTACGATCCGGGTCAAACTCGGATCTGAGCGTGAAGCGGAAGTTATTCCTTCTGCAAGCCCTTGAAGAGGGCATCCATCTCCTTGGCGCTCTTTATCTCGTCCAGGATCCACTGCGCCTCTTCGCGGACCTTCGCGTCCTCGTCTTTGAGCCTGGCCGTGAGGGGTTCGATCGCGGCATCTCCCAACGCCGCTATCTGGTCCCATTTCTTCGCTGCGATCAGGAAGGCGGCCTTTTCGCTTTCATCAGCGGGTTTCCAACCCATGTGGTCCAACACCGACGCAGCCTTGGTGCGGACGTCACTATCCTCATCACGCAAGGCCTCCAGCAAAGAACCCGTCGCGCGCTTATCTCCGATCTTACCCAGGGCCCAGGCCGCCTTGCGTCGCACCTCCGTGTCGCCGTCCTTGAGTGCTCCGGTCAACGGTTCCACCGAGCGCTCGTCACCCAGTACGCCCAGCACCGCCACCGCCTGCTTGCGCACCTCCTGGTCCGCGTTTTTCAAGGCATGCACAAGCGCTTTCACCGCGGGGTATCCGATCTTCGCCACCTGGTCCCACTGCCTGGCTTCGATCAAGCGGCGGGCCTGTTCGGCTTCGTCGCCGGTCTCCAATCCCAACTTGGAGAGCACTTCCGCCGCCAGCGCCCGCACGTCCTTATCCGGGCTCTTCAGGACCTTGAGAAGTTCACCCACCGCCGGGTCCCCGATCTCCTCAAGGGCCCAGGCTGCTTTCCTGCGCACGTTCCAATCCGCGTCCACCAGAGCATGGATGAGCGGCACTACCGCCGCTTCTCCCAGTACCACCACGCCGGTCCAGTCGCCAGCGGCGATCATACGTTGCGCTTCCTCCGCCGGTGATACGCTCATAACGGGCTCCGGTACCGCCTCCACCGGGACTTCCTCGACTACCTCCTCGACCATGGGAGCAGGGACCGGTTCCTCGGCGGCCTCGACTTTCACGCGCTCCGGTACCGCCTCCACCGGGACTTCCTCGACCCCTACTTCCTCCTCCTCGGGTGGTTTCCAACCCAGGCCCTCAAGCGCGTCCGAGACTGCCGCTCGCACGTCCTCGTCCCGGTCCTCAAGCGCTTTGACCAACGGATCAACGGCGGATTCGTCGCTGAGTTTCCCCAGGGCCCATGCGGCCCTCTCGCGCACGGCCGACTCTATGTCCTCAAGTGAGAGGATCAAGGTGTCCAGGCCCCTGCGGTCACCTATCTCCCCCAGGGCCCATGCCGCTTTCAGCCGTGTCTCCCCGTCCCCGGTCTGCAGCGCATCTACGAGCGACTCAACAGCCACGTCACCCAACCCGGCCAGGCGGTCCCATTGCCGGCTGGCGATAAGTTCACGTATCTCCTCCGCCTCATCGGGCGGCCTCCAACCCAGTTTCTCCAGAACCAGCAGGGATACCCTGCGCACGTCTTCGTCCTCGTCCTCAAGGGCCTTCGTCAACGGCCCCATAGCCCTGTCGTCCCCTATCTCGCCCAAGGCCCAGGCGGTCTTGCGCCTCATCTCTGCGTCATCATCCGACAGGGAAACGGCAAGCGCCAGAGTGGCACCCGGGTCGCCGATGACGCCAAGCGCCCAAGCCGCTCCCCGCCGCACCGAGGTATCGGGGTCGTTCAAGATCTTGACCAAGTGCTCCGTCGCTCGCCTGTCCCTGATAACACCCAGTGCCCATGCCGCGCCGCGGCGGACATCAGGATCGTCCTCTTCGAGGGCCTGCAGCAGCATTTCCAGGGCTTCCTCACCCAAGGCGACGACCTGTTCCCACTTCCCGTCGATGATAAGTCGTCTGGCGCTGCTCTCCGATACCTTCTCTTCCACCGGCGCCACCGCAACGGATGGGATCTCCTGCACGGGAGCCTCCTCCTTCGCCGGGGGCATCTCCGCAACGAGGATCTCTTCCGCGGGAGGCATCTCCGGCATGAGCGGCATCTCCTCTGCCGGCGGCATCTCCGGCAACGGCGGCAGTTCTGCCTCGGGTGGCTTCCAACCCAACCTCGTCAGTATCGAGTCTGCCATCTGCCGTACGACGGGTTCCTCGTCGTGTAAAGCCTGCTGGAGCGACTCCATGGCAGGTTTTCCTATTTTTTCCAAAGCATTCGCGGCCCTGCCGCGCACCTTCTCGTCTTCGTCTCTTAATGCCTTCATGAGTGGGGCGATAGCGCGGATGTCCCTGATCTCCCCCAGGACTCGCGCCGCTTCCTTGCGCAGTTCCGGGTCGTCCGCCTTGAGCGCTTCTATGAGGGGGTCGACCGCAGCGTTGCCGATCTTCTTCAGAGCCCCCGCCGACTTGACCCTCACATCCCTGTCCGTGTCTCCTAATATCCCGATCAATGGATCTATCGCCCTCACGTTGCCGATCACGCCCAGGGCCCATGCCGCCCTGCCTCGCACGTCCTCGTCCTCATCCTTCAGGGCAGAGATGAGCGCGTCCACCGCCGAATCTCCCAGCTCGGTCACCTGGTCCCATTGCCGCTTGGCGATGAAGTAATCGGCCTTCCCTCCTTCTTCGTCGGGTTTCCAGCCCAGTTTGTCCAGCACTTCTGAAGTCACGCCGGCTATCGCTTCTTCCTTCTCCTCCACCTCGGGCTGGGTGGGCGCTGCGAAGGCTTCTTCGAGACCGGCCGCCTGGACGATGAAGACCTCGTCGATGAGCTCGGGGGCGGCAACCTCCACTTTCATCTTCGCGCCCAGTTTGCTCAGGATCTCCTCCACGACTTCGCGGATATCGTCGTCGGCCAAAGCCTGGTTGAGGAGGCCGGTGGCTCCTTCCCCGATCTCGCCCAGGGCCCATGCCGCTCCACGGCGCACGTCCTCGTCTTCATCCTTCAGGGCAGAGATGAGCCGCTCGCAAGCATCTGCGTCCCCGATAACGCCAAGGGCCCATGCCGCTCCGCGGCGCATATCGGCATCGTCGTCCGCCAGGGCCTCCAGGAGGGGAGCCACCGCTATCTCGCCCAGCCTGCCCAGGGCCCAGGCAGCTACGCGCCGGACATCCTCGTCTTCATCCTTCAACGCCGCTATAAGCGGGTCTATCGCCTTCTCGCTACCGATCTCTCCCAGGGTCAGTGCCACGCTGCGTCGTACGAACCAGTCCTGGTTGCCCATCGCCTTGATCAGCATATCCAGGGTGGTCTCATCCGCCAACTCCTTGAAGACCAGTGCCGCCTCGCGACGTACGTCTTCATCCTCGTCATCTAATGCGTCTACCAATGCCCCTACCATTAGGTCGCCCGTGCCCTTGAGGGCGAGCGCCACCTGCCTGCGTACATCCCAGCTCTCGCCTTTCAGGGCTTTCAGGAGAGGGTGCATGGACTCCTCTCCCAGGCCTACGACCTCTTCCCACTGCCGGTTGGCGATGAAGAACTGCAGCTTGTCTACTTCCTCGTCCGGCTGCCAGCCCAGGCTTCCGAGAACCGCGGCTGCCAGCCTGCGCTTATCTTCCTCCCCATCCTTCAGCTGGCGTCGCAGCGAGGAGATGGCCGTCTTGTCCCCGATGTTGATGAGCGCCGCGGCCGCATCCCTGCGTACCCCTGGGTCTTCGTCTCCCATGGCGACCAGCAGCGTGTCTACAGCCTCCCCGTCGCGGATGATCCCCAAAGCGACGGCCGCATCCATGCGCACATTCGGGTCCTCGTCCGAGAGGGACTTGATGAGGGGTTTCACCGCGGCCCCGCCGATCTTCTCCAGGGCCCAAGCAGCTCCCCAGCGCACATTCTCGTCCTCGTCCCTCAGGGCTTGCACGAGCGGCCGCGCCGCCCTGATGTCGCCTATGGAACCGAGCACCAGCGCCACCTTCGCCTTCGCTTCTCCCGTTTCCACTTTGAGCGCCTGGATAAGCGACTCTACCACCGGTTTCCCGATCTTCTCCAGCGCCCACGCGGCCTTCCACCTCACATCGCCGTCATCGTCGTTAAGGACCTGGATCAAGGGACGGGCAGCAGGTTTACCTATCTCGCCCAGTGCCCAGGCCGCACCCCAGCGTACATCCTCGTCCTCGTCCCTGAGGGCTTCTATTAGCGGTGCAACCGCACGGGCTCTTTTGAGTTTACCCAGGGCCAGGGCGGCGTTGATACGCAGGTTGACGTTTTCGTTCTTCAAGGCCTGGATGAGGCCGTTGATGTCCCTTTTCGCCTCCATCTTCTCGATGTTCGGCTTCACGAACCGGGACTTCTGTAACCTGAAGGCGCTCACCTATGCTCTCCCCTCTTTAATCCAACGTCAGACGGGATCGATATTCTCCTTCTTCGGTCATTCGCGGATTCCCGCTTTTGAGCTGCTGAGCGCTATCGCTCGACGCGACTGAGACGGGCCGCCCCCTAGTGGCACTGCCAGTATTCTAACTGGGGTGTTATCCAAAGCTATGCCTACATTAACATCTATTATATATGAAGGCATGTCAAGACTGTGGAGATGCTCCCAGCGTTCGCGGGATATGACCCGAAGGTTTTGAAGGACGGAACGCCCAGGAGGAAGAATACTACTAATGATGTTCATAGCGATGACTATGAACCTTATTGTGAACGTTAGTCCGGTTTGTCGCAAATTAAGGAAAAAGCTGTTATAGTAGCAAAAAAACCGGGTAGGCTTTATATTTTAGGATGAGGCCGAGAGGCTGCCTCGTAGAGGCGGTGGATCTTCTTGAAGGAGGAGATGGCAGTGGCGATAAGCCCGATGGACATCCATCTTAAGGAGTTCAGCACCGTTAGCACCGAAGGCTATGACAGGGAGGAAGTCGATTCCTTCCTGGATGCCGTTGCGGACGAGCTGGAGAAGCTGACCAACAAGAACAAAGAGCTGGAAGATGCTGTAGCCAGCATGGACCGCAAAGTCTCCCAGTTCGACGAGATGCAGAAGACGCTGCAGACCGCCTTGATGAACGCCCAGAGGAGCGCCGGTAACATCCTGCAGGAAGCCCGGAGGCAGGCAGCCGCCATCATCAAGAGGGCCCAGGACCGGAGCGACCGCATCCTCGAGGACCTGGAGCGCGAGAAGACCCATATCCTTTCGTCTTTCTCCGCTATCCGCGACCAGATCGTGGAGCAGATATCGCCCATGCGCGAGCTGCTGGTAAAGAGCCAGAGCGTCCTCATAGAGTACGAGGAATACACCACCAAGGCGGATCTGGCCGCGGCGGCCGAGTCAGCGGGAGTGGAGAAAGAAGCGCTACCCGAGGGGGCACCCGCCGAAGAGGAAACTGACGTGGTGGTCGATGAGGCTGTGGGCCCCAGCGAAGAGGAGGTCGAGGTCGAGGAAACCGCCGAGGAGGCTACTGCGCCGGAAGCGCCCGCGGAGGAGAAAGAGAAGTACGTCTGGGAATAGTAATGATAAGCTCACCGGGGTGCGGTCATTCGCACCCCTTTTTCTTTGTTCGCAGGATCCCGCCTCTGTTTAAAGTGCTGTACTTCACCTTTTCCCGCGCTCACGCCGACCCCGGGGACAGCGGCGTCAAAGGTTCCACCTCATGGTCCGGATTGCGCATTCCTATGATCCTGGCGATCACCCTCTCCCTGGTCTTGCTCCCGGGTTGCTCGACCAGCAATATCGCAAGTGAGGAGAAGGCGCCGATCGAGGACCCCGCGCCAGCGCCGGATGGTTTCGATCCGGGTAACGGCGATAGCGGGACCGGAGTGGACTTTCAGCCGCAATCGGAGGCCG
>CAYHAT010000234.1:0-6058 GCA_964354675.1 uncultured Actinomycetota bacterium
GGGAGCACCAGGTCCGCCAGCTGAGCGGTGGGGGTGAGGAAGAAGTCCGATACCACCAGGTACTCCAGGAGACGCAAGGCCCGCTCGGTTTGCAGAGGATCGGTCATGGTGAGCAGTGGGTTGGAGCCGACGATCCACATGGCCCGGATACGGTATGGGTCGCCCTCCACTATGGAACGCCAGAAGGTGGGGGGGTGGGTGATAGGGCATATGGGGTATCTTCCACCGTCTACTACCCGGTCGTAAACCTCCGGCGGCCGGAACTGCAGCCCGGGCACCTCGAGGTTCATGAACACCGAACGCTGTTTCACCCCCGCTGGGGGTACCCAGAGGACGTCGCCCCCCGGCCGGTCGATGTTGCCGGTCAGGGCTCGCAGGATGAGCAGGGAGCGTGCGGTCTGCGCGTTGCAGGCGCTCATATCCACGGCGTTGCCCCACTGTATGCAGGCGGGAGGGGTGGTGGCGTAGGTCCTTGCCGCGGCGCGGATGTCCTCGGCGTCCAGGCGGGTTATGGGCGCAGCCCACTCCGGCGTGAAGGGCTGCACATGCTCCACCAACCTCTCGTATCCCACGGTGTAGTCGTCCACGAAATCGTGGTCCACCAGGTCCTCGGCGATGATGGTGTTGATCATGGCCAGGGCCAGGGCGCCGTCGGTCCCGGGGCGTAATTGCAGCCAGTGATGCGCTTTCTCCGCCGCCTTGATGCGCCTGGGGTCCACTACGATGACCTTCTTCGCCTTTTTCAAGGCTGCCTGGAACATCCCCCCGCACATACCGTCTGAGGCGCCGCTATTGGACAAGTCGCATCCCCAGAGCACGATGCAGGAGGGGCCTTCGCCCCCGAAGCCGTAGATGTCGCAGATAGGGAGCTGCCCCAGGGTATAGAGGCTTACCAGCCAGCGCGGCAGATAACAAAGGTGCGCCACGCCGGTGAAATTGGGGGTGCCGAAGGCGTTGGCGAAGCGCGTGGTAAAGCCGGTGTAGGGGCGTCCCGTACCCTGCTGCATGGCGAAATACTCGGGTCCGCTCTCCTCTTTGATGGCGGTGAGCCGCTGCGCCATCTCGCCCAGGGCCTCATCCCAGGTGATGCGCTCCCACTTGTTCTCTCCCCGCTCGCCGGCGCGCCTGAGGGGATACAACAAGCGGTCGGGGTGGTAGAGGAGTTGCGGCGACGCCTTGCCCTTGGGACAGATGTAACCGCGGCTGGTGGGGCTGTCCGGGTCACCAGTGACCTTGACCACGCGGTCTCCCTCCAGGTGCACCAGCACCTGGCATACCCCGTGGCACATGCGGCAGGCCGACCTCACCACGCGCTTCTCCATCATTTACCGACCCTCCCCATATCTACGGTAGAATAAGACGTATAACAGCTCTAATAAATGCTCTGTATACTGGGTACAGGGAGTTCTTTCCAACCGCCTCTTCTCCTTATTCATCTGATGGGATATTTCCCATAGCGATGTACCGATGCCAGCATGGCTTTGACGTTCTCCGGCTTGGAGTCGATGGGTATGGTGCAGCCAGAGCTGAGGATGAAACCGCCGTCCGCCCCCAGCTCGGTGATGAGCTTGCGGCAGTACTCGTCGACCTCCTCCGGTTCCCCCAGTTTGAGCAGGGCGGCCGGCACGTCGCCCATGATGCACATGTGGTCTCCCAGCTGGTCCTTGGCCGCGAAGATGTTGGAGGTGCCGTCCAGGTTGAGCACGCACTTTCCCCGCGGAAGATTCTTGATGTAGGGGAAGAAGGGGGTCCAGTCGCTGTCGAAGTGCAGGATGGGCGTGACCCCCCTGCGCACCCAGAACTCGCACATCTCCTGCCATTCCGGCAGGGCGAACTCCTCGAACTGCCTGGGGCTGAGGCAGGCGGCGCTGGTCCTGGCTCCCCCAAGAAACACCCTCCGGCAGCCGCTCAACTTCACCGCCAATACTCCCTGCAGTTGCATGGTCTTCATCAATGCCCGGCTGGCGGCCTTGACGTCATCGGGATGGCGGAAGAGGTCAAGGATGAAATCGCTGAACGAGCGCATGAATATGGAGATGTACTCCATGGGGGTGAAGACGATGTTGTAGGCCACCATTGACTCCACACCCTTGCTCCGCAAGTACTTAACAGAACGGTTCACCTTCATGATGTCCGATGCCGCCCCGCCGAGGGTCTTGAGCATGCCGACGGGGTTCCCGAGCTGCGGGTTGCTCAACTTCATCTTGTCGAGTATCCAGCGCAGGGGACCACGGTCTTTGATGAGGCGGTACTCCTCCGGTTCCATCAACGTCTTCTCCACGAACTGGAACTGCGCGTCCGGAGGCTGCCCGCGTACGCCGGGCATGATGGGGGGAGTAGGGAACAGCAGCTGCATGATCCGGCCCAGGCCAGCGTAAGAGAGGTTCTGGCCATCGATGGGCCCCAGGTCGCGCAGGGTTTTCTCCAGGGCCGCATCCGCTTTCCTGATGTCGAAAAACATCTCATGCTGGTTGATCCCGCCGTATCGTCCGGCGAAGAAGTCGATGATGGGGACTACCGGTACGCGGTCCGGTTTTCCCAGCCCGATCGCCGTCTCGATGCGTTCCCTCGAGGTCATGCTTTGCACCGTTCACCTCCCTGCCCTTGTAGGCATCCCTGCGCTTCCACCTCTCCTAACCCCCTAGTCGCCCTGCACCGCGATTCTACGTCCTATCCCGTAACAAAGGGAAAGGGTTTTTCGGATTTTTCTCCGTGATCGGTCTTCTTCATGCAGTACCATCCTTGCACGTCCTCTAAACGGCTATAGAACGCTGCCTATTCGTAGAAGGCGGGGGCGAGCTCGAAACGCCCTGGTATGCGGTAGTCGTGGCAGGCTACCATCTCGATGTCCGGCTCATCCTGCGAGAGCCTCCACAACCTGTCCAGGGTATCCTGCGCCTCCGGCCCTTCCTTCACCAGCCCTCGCATAAGCCGGGATTTCGGCGCCCGTCTCTCCAGGCTGTCCGGGAAGTAGAAGGAGTCCCCGGTGAGGAGGAAGCGCCTGCCGGATAGCAGGTTGACCACCATGCCTACCTGCCCCGGCGCATGCCCGGGTGCGTCCACCAGCACCAGGCTGCCATCCCCGAAGACGTCGAAGGACGCGGGGAAGGATATGTAGGGCCTGGCGGGATCCGTGGAGATGAGCTCGACGTCCAGCCCCGCCCCCTCGAACTCATCCTTGATATAAGCGCCGGTTACCAGCGAAAGCCCTTTACGCGCCACGGCCTCCTCCCATTCTCGCCGGTTGGCGATGAAGTGGGCGTGCGGTAGATCTCTCATGCCGCCCGCGTGGTCCCAGTGAAGGTGGGACAGCACGACGTATCTTATATCCGCGGGATCGAAGCCCAGGGACGGCAGCTGATTGACAAGCGCATCCCGGGCCGGCTCGAACTCGGTGCGCATCACCGCTTTTGAGAAGAACCAGTTGCCGCGGTAGAGGAGTGGCTTGAACTCCTCCTCGATGCGCGTTCCGATGCCGGTATCGAAGAGGACCAGGCCTTCGTCGTGCTCGACGAGAGTGCAGAGGATGGGAAAGCGGACCTTCTTCCAGCCCCCTCCCTGCACGAAAAGGCCGAGGGGTACGTTTCCGAAGCCGGTAGATATGAAATACAGCTTCACCTTCACCTCCCCTAATGCATCACCATGCCGCCGCAGACGTTGATGGCCTGTCCGGTGATACCGCGCGCATCGTGAGATGCCAGGTACACCGCCATGCTCGCGATCTCCTCGGGTTCGAGCATCCTTTCCTGCAGGATCAGCGGCTTGTATATCTGCTCCCATACCTCCTCGCTGGAGAGCCCCAGCAGCTGCGAGAGCATGGCGATGTTCCCCTCAGGTCCGGTCATGATGTCGGTATTCACGATGCCGGGGCAGATGGCGTTGACCGTGACCCGCTTGGCTCCCAACCGGGCTACCTCCGCGGCCAGAGAGCGGGCAAGGCCGATGAGGCCGTGCTTGGCCACGGCATAGGACGAGTTGGCAGGGTTGGCCATCTTGCCCGAGACGGAGGACATGATGATCACCCTCCCGTCATTGCGCTCGATCATGCCCGGCAGGAAGGCCTTGCAGCAGTGATAAGCTCCGTAGACGTTGACCTCGATGACCCGCTTCCATTCCGTCTCGTCCGAGAAGGGGAGGAGTGCGCGGCGCTGGATGCCCGCATTGGAGACGAGGATGTCCACCCTGCCGAACCTCGAGAGAGCGGCCTCCGCCAGGTCCTGCACCTTGGCGTCGTCGGAGACGTCGAGTGCAAAAGGAAGGGCTTTGTGTCCCAGGGATTCCACCTCTCTCGCGACCGCGAGGTTCTCCTCCAGGATGTTCGAAGCCACCACGAGGTCGGCGCCTTCCCCGGCATAGGCCAGGCAGATGGCGCGCCCGATGCCCCGGCCTCCACCGGTCACCACCGCCACCTTACCATCGAGCTTCTTCATCCCTTTATCCTCCTCGTGGGTGACAATAAAAATCCGTTGTTGCCGGTATAGAGCCGAAACGGAACACCGATACGCGATCCTTAATACATGTTGGCTCCGCCGCAGACGTTGATGGACTGTGCGGTGATACCCCGGGCTGCGTCCGAAGCCAGGTAGACGGCGAGGGCGGCGATCTCCTCCGGCTCGATAAGCCTTTCCTGCAGGCTCATCTTCTTCAATACCTGCTCCCACACATCCTCGCGGGATATGCCCAGCATCTCGGATAGCCTGGCGATGGTCCCCTCCGGGCCGACGACCATCTCCGTGTTCGCTATACCCGGGCAGATCGCGTTGACGGTGACCCCCTTGGCCCCCATCATGGCGACTTCAGCGGCGAGGGTCCGTGTGATCCCGATGAGGGCGTGTTTGGCCGCTGCATAGGAGGAGTTAGCCGGATTTGCCTGCTTGCCCATGATGGAGGACATGATGATCACCCGCCCGTCGTTGTGCTCCATCATGCCCGGCACGAAAGCCTTGCAGCAATGGTAAGTGCCGTAGACCATGACCTCGATGGCCTTTTTCCAATCTTCCGATTCGGAATGGATAAGCAGCCCGCGGCGGATGAGACCCGCGTTGGAGACCAGGATGTCCACCTTGCCAAACTCTTTTATAGCCGCCCCGGCCATGGCCTGCACCTGGGTCTCATCCGATACGTCTACCGTGTAGGGGAGAGCCCTGCGTCCCAGGGACTCCACCTCCGCCACCACGGCATCGTTCTCGGGGGCCGTGTCGGAGGCCACCACCAGGTCGGTCCCCTCCTGCGCAAGGGCCAAGCTTACGGCGCGGCCAAGCCCCCGGCCTCCGCCGGTGATAACCGCTACCCTGCCTGTAAGCTTCACTCTTATCCTCCCCATATAGTCCCTATGCTCATGGTCTATTTGGCGGCGCTGGCCTTTTCTCGGAGGGAAGCAGGCCCCCTTATTGCAGCTGCTCGCGCACCTGGCGACGCAGTACCTTGCCCAGGGCCGAGGTGGGGATGCTCTCCATGAACACGATCCTCTTGGGGCACTTGTAACCGGCGATCTTCTCCTTGCACAGGGCGATGAGTTCCTCCTCCGTTGCCTCCTCTCCCTGTTTCAGGGTAACGGCGGCGGTCACCTCCTCGCCCCATTTCTCGCTTTTTATCCCCACCACCGCGGCCGTCAGCACGGCGGGATGCTCGTAGAGGACCTGCTCCACCTCGAAGGGGTAGACGTTCTCCCCTCCGGTGATGATCATGTCGTGCTTGCGGTCCACGACATAGATGAAACCGTACTCGTCGACCTCGGCCAGGTCGCCGGTATGCAACCAGCCGCCGCGCAGGGCCTTCGCGGTCAACTCGGGGTCCTTCCAGTAGCCCCGCATGATGTTCTTGCCCCGCACCACGATCTCGCCGATCTCACCCGCAGGCACATCATTGTCGTCCTCGTCCACCACCCTCACCTCGGTGACCAGGGTCTCGCGGCCGCAGGAGTTGATGCGCCTCACCAGCTCGGGAGGGCCCTCCAGGCGGCACTGGTCCACCTCCTGCAGCATGGTGCCCAGGGGCGAGGCCTCGGTGAGGCCGTATCCCTGCTGGAAGATGGGGCCGAACTTGGCGATGCAGCGCC
>CAYHAT010000235.1:0-2106 GCA_964354675.1 uncultured Actinomycetota bacterium
TCTTTTAACAAATGGCGGCCGCCAGCCGATCTAATGCCGGCGTCGGGATCGCCCGTCTCGAACATGTTCCTGGTCAAGGAGCCCGCCACTACTTTGATGATCTCCTCGAAAGCGGCGCCCGACGCCTCGAGCTCCGCCGTCTTCTCCGCCGCCGGGTTCTTCCACACCCGCAGGGTGTTATGGACCGTTCCCAGGACGGTCACGGTATCTGTCTCGCAGGCCGCTAGCATCCTGCTCTTGAGGTCATCGTGGATGGGGGACTCCTCGGAGAGGAGCAACCTGGTCCCGATGAGCACGCCCTGGGCGCCCAGGGCCAGCGCCGCCGCCAGGCCCCTCCCGTCGGCTATGCCTCCGGCGGCGATCACCGGTATCTTAAGCAGGTCCACGCAGCGGGGGACCATGGAGAGAAAGGTCAGCCCGGCGTTGCCGATATGGCCTCCTCCCTCGCTGCCGAAGACGGTCACCGCGTCGTAGCCCATCTCCTCCGCGACGACGGCGTGGTGCACGCTGGTGCACTTGTGCATGAGCACGATGCCGTGCGCCTTCAACCGGCTCAGCAGTTCTGCGGGAGGCCGGCTGCCGCTGGTCTCCACGATCCTTACGCCGCCCTCTGCGAGGATGGCGTCCACGTAGAGCTCGTTGTCCATGGGGCGCAGGGCCGGGAAGAGGTTGAGGTTCACGGCAAAGGGCTTATCGGTGAGGCCTTTCAGCTCGCGCAGGGCGTCGCGGAATCCTTCCTGGGTGGGAAACATGGCCGACGACATGATGCCCAGCGCGCCGGCATTGCTCACCGCCGCCGTGAACTCCGGACCGGTTATCCACTGCATGCACCCGCCGATGATGGGGTGCTCGATGCCGAAGAGCTCCGTGATTCTGGTCTTGAGCAAGTCCTCGCCTCTCTATTTCTTATTTCCGGTGCGTTTCTCGAAGAACTCCTTTACGTCCCTGCGGTGCTCCGGGGCCAGCACCGCCAATGACTGCACGTGCGCCTCCAGTTCCAGGAGGGTCCGCAGGTCCACCGAGTGGCTGGTGTTGAGCATGCGCTTGGTAAGGGCGAGGATGTCGGGGGAGCGGCCGGCCATCTTCCCGGCCAGCTTCATCACCTCGCCCGCTATCTCCTCGTGCAGGACGATGCGGTTGATGAGCCCGATACGCAGCGCCTCCTCGGATTCGACGACCCTGCCGGTGAGAGCGAGTTCCTTGGCCTGGGCCAGGCCCACCCTGTGAGCCAGGAAATAAGCCGAGCCGAAATCCGGCACGATGGAGAGCTTGATGAAACTGAGGTAGAAGCGGGCGCGCTCCGTCGCGTAGGTGATGTCGGAGGACATGGCCAGGCCGAACCCTCCTCCCACCGCCCAGCCGTCCACCTCGGCTATCACCGGCTTGGGTCCCTCGTGCAGTTCGTAGATGAGCGAGCCCATGGCCCGCATGTTGTCCCTCATCAACACGGGGTCCATCTTATCGCCCATGATGGTGAGGTCCGCCCCGACCGAGAAATTACCGCCCTCTCCCCGCATGACGATCACCCTGACATCGTCGTCGTCCAGGACGGACCTCAATCCCTCCATCATGGGAAAGAGAAGCTTGTCGCCCATGGCGTTCATCATCGGCCCGTTCATGCTGCAACGGGCCACCCCCTCCTCTATCTCTATTCTGAAGGTCTCCGATTCCATATGATCTCCTCCATCACATCGACTCTTTGCCTCGCATCGATCCCTTCCTCCTCGTGCCTCCGGCCCCTTGATACTTGCCGGATCGTTGCCTTTATCCTTATCACGATCCGAAAACGCAACTTTTGAGGTCTGACCCCAAAAAGTTGCTTCGCGCCTCATCTCCAACGGTATGGCGAGGGCAGCAGCCGCCCGATAACGTCATTGCGAGGAGCCGCAGGCGGTGAAGCAACCTCTACCACCCACGATCGCACTAACCGCCACCGCTTCGAAGAAACCCTCACTACCATGTGTTATATCTTCCCATCCGCATCCGACCACACGCCTTGTGCATGAGATTGCCGCGCTCCGTTCGCTGCACTCTCTCCGCTCGCAATGACGTTTTCCGGGACGCTTTCCCTTGCCTGCAATGGCGGTTGACCAGCCGCTCGCAATG
>CAYHAT010000235.1:2206-6020 GCA_964354675.1 uncultured Actinomycetota bacterium
TTCCGGGACGCTTTCCCTTGCCTGCAATGGCGGTTGACCAGCCGCTCGCAATGACGTTTTCCGGGACGCTTTCCCTTGCCCACGCCACTCGCTACCCGCGCCAAGCGTCAGGCCTACCCCTCCAACAGCTCGAAGTGCTTGATGTCCAGGAGGCTTCCCGTGCGCTCCTCCTCGAAGACCGCCTTTACCCGGGCTCCGACCTTTATCTTCTCGTGATCGGTCTCGTCGATGAAATGCAGCAGCAGGGTGTCCGCGCCGTCGAGCTGTATGGCCGCGTACCCGTAAGGGACATCCCTCTGCTTTCCGGTGGCCGGGTCTACGAAGCCGAAACTGACCACGGTATAGGTGACCAGCTCTCCCTCGTCGGAGACCGGCACCAGCTCCGTCAACTCCACGTAGCATGGCCCGCATACCCGGCGTGGGGGCACGTACACCCTGCCGCACTTGGGGCACTTGGCTCCCACGAACTTCTTGTTGTCCCGGAGTTCCGTGAGGAACTTGGAGCCGTAAGCGCCGGCCGCCCACTTAAAGGGCTGCTCCATCTCGCCGCTCTCCAACGCGATAAGGTCTTTTTTCTCCTCGTTCATCGCTCTCACCCCCTGGCCTTGCCTGGTTTTTCTTTGCCCAGGATGAGCACATCGGACCAGTAACAACCCCCGAATCCCGTGGCCAGGGCCAGCTTCACGTCGGGGACCTGGCGCTCATCGGCCCGGCCCTGGATCTGCCAGGTGCATTCCGCCACCCTGATAAGGCCGGTGGCCCCGATAGCGTTGGAGGACATCACACCGCCGGAGGGGTTCACCGGGCACTTACCGCCCATGTCGAAGGCGCCGGCCCGGGTGAGCTCGGGGGCACCACCCCTGTCGCAGAATCCCATGGACTCCATGTATCGCAATCCCGCGAAGGAGTACGGCAGGTACAGTTCGGCCACGTCGAACTGCTCCAGGGGATCGGTTATGCCGACCTTTTTAAAGACCTCAGCCGACGCCTTCTCCAGGGCCGGGAACCAGGCCTTCCCCGTCTTCACGTCCATGTAGGGGTCGCTGGTGTAGGCCCAGAGATGCCGGTCGGCCACGCCCAGGATCCATACCGGCTTCTGCGGAAAATCATCCGCCACGTCCTCGGAGGCGAAGACCAGGGCGCAGGCCCCATCGGTACGCGGGCACATGTCCCCCATCTTCACCGGCCAGGACAGGTAGGGCGACTTCATGACGTCATCGATGGTCATGTTGATGTGCAGGTGGGCATAGGGGTTGTTGAGGCCGTGTTTGCGCTCCCTCACCGCCACGTAGGCCGCGTCCTCCTCGGTGGCGCCGGTGGCGGCCATGTAAGCGGTGGCCTCCATGGCCAGGCCGGCCACTGCCCCCGCGAATATGGGGCGGTCCCAGAAAGGGTCGAAGGCGGTGGTGATGGCGCCGGTAGTGTCGGACTCGGAGTTCTTCTCCCACCCGATGGCCAACACCCTGTCGAACAGACCGGAAGCCACGTGATAATATGCGCCCATGGCCACGGTGGTGCCGGTGGTGCCGCCGGTGGTAAGCTTCATGATCGGCTTCATCAGGGCGCCGCTCCCGTCTACCGACCAGGTATCCACGTAGTTGATGCCCTCGAAGTGATCCATGTTGCCGATGACCACGGCGTCGATATCCTTGCGGGTCATCCCGGCATCGTCCAGGGCCATGCGCACCGCCTCGTTGATGAGCTCCTGCCCGTTGACGTCCGGGCGGGCGGAACGCTGGTGGGTCATACCCACGCCGGTTATGGCTACTCTCTTGCCCATCACTTCTCACCTCCCAGTACCCATACGCAATGAGATTGCCCGCAGGGTCCGTTGATGCCGTGGGCGAGCGCGGTCTTCACACCATCGACCTGGTGCTCGCCCGCATCGCCCCTGACCTGCAGGGCGCATTCGATGATGCGGTTGAGTCCGGCTACCAATACCGGGTTTCCGGACAGGCACCCTCCCGAGGCATTGACCGGCAACTCGCCACCCCTGGCCGTCTTGCCGGACTCGGTGAGCTTACCGCCCTTGCCCCGCTCGCAGAAGCCCAGACCCTCCAGCCACATGAGCTCCATGTAGGTGAAGGCGTCGTAGAGCTCCACCAGGTCGATGTCCTTAGCGGGATCGCCTATGCCCGCCATCCCGTAGGCCTTCTTGGACGCCTCCCTCAGGGCGCACACGCAGTAGAGGTTGCGGTCCCCCAGGTGGTAGGAGGTGCTGCAGTGAGCCACCCCTTTGACCCAGACCGGCTTCTTCGTGATCTTCTTCGCTCTTTTCTCCGAGGCCAGGATGACGGCGGAGGCGCCGTCCGAGATAGGGCAGCAGTCCAGGAGCTTGATGGGGTCAGCGATATAGGGTGAGGACATGACCTTCTCCACCGTGAGCTCCAGGGGGAGCTGGGCCACGGGGTTCGCAAAAGCGTTGCTGTGGTTCTTCACCGAGACCAGGGCGCACTGTTCCTCCGTCACCCCGAATTTTTCCATGTAAGCCCTGGCCTGCAGGGCGGAGGAGGTGATCGCCTCGACGCCCAGGAACCTCTCGTAGATGGGGTCGAACATGGCGTTGGTTATGAGAGGCATGATGCTCTCTGAGCCCTTGTGGTGGGCGCACACCAGGGTGGTGCCGAAGCTACCCGAGAGGATGCGCATCAAGCCGTAGAAAGCGCCGAAAGTCCCGTCTCCCTCCACGGTGGATATGTTCTTGTCGTAGGAGCCGCAGGCGTCCTGGATGGCCATGGAGGAGATGGTGCGCCCGTCGAAAAAGTCGTTGGATATGGTGATGACGTTGTCCACCTGGTCGATGGTCATCCCCGCATCGTCCAGGGCTGCGCGGGAGGCTTCGTAGACCAGGTCGGGATAGCCGTCCGCCTTTCTTTCCCTTTTTATCTCCGTCATCCCTACGCCGACGATGGCCACCGGTTCCATCTACTTCACCCCCTTCACCGGATGGAAGTATTTAACATCGAGGATGTTGCCCTCCCTCACGTCCGAGAAGACAGCTTCCACGCGGGCTCCTACCGCCAGGTCCTTCTCGTCGAATTCACCCAGAAGGTGGAGGAAGCCCGTATCCGCTCCCTCGAGCTTGATGATGCCGTACCCGTAGGGCAGGGGTAGGGGGGAGAGCTGGGGATGATGCTTCCTCACTATGGTATAGGACTCCAGGGTCCCCGAGGATCCCAGTTCCACCCACTCCGAGCATTCCTCGAAGCAGTCGGGACAGTTGCGCCTGGGGACGTGGTAGACGATGTTGCACCTGGGGCAGCGTGTGCCCAGGAACTTGCCGTCGTCACGCAGCGACTCCAGGTAGTGCGTCCCTACCTCGCCCGCGAACCAGCGGTAGGGCACCTTGATGCGGCCGTCCATGACCAACAGTTCTTGTTCCTCTCTCCAATCTCCCATAACCATCATCCTCCCCTTCTCCAGGCACCGCGATCACGGTCTACACGCGTGCTTAGATGCTACGGATAAACCTGTGCATCCCGAGTTCCGGCTGTTTACGCACTACGCATCTTTGAACTGCCTCCCCGTTTTTGCCTCTGGGTCTATACCTGCATGCCTGCTTGTGCCCTCTTCTCTTATTGCTTCACACATCCCCTCAGGATGAGATCGTAGAACACGCCCGCTATCTCGTCCGCGGTAGCCTGCCCATCCGGCCGGTACCAGTCGAAGAGCCAGTTGCACATGCCGGAGATGGCGCGGACCACCATGCGCACGTCCATCTTTCTGAACTTGCCTTCCTTTATCCCCTTCTCCAGGAGCTCGCGGTACAGGGTCTCGTACTCCCGGCTCAAGGAACGTATGAAGTTCCTCTTGT
>CAYHAT010000236.1:0-6017 GCA_964354675.1 uncultured Actinomycetota bacterium
TACTGGTGATCGGTGGCGCCAGGAGCGGCAAGAGCTCCTTCGCCCAGCGCACGGCCGCGGAATCGGGCCGCAGGGTATGCTACCTGGCCACGGCAGAGGCGCGGGATGGAGAGATGGACGAGCGCATCCAGCACCACCGCCGGGCGCGGCCGGCCGATTGGCTCACCCTCGAGCTGGAGGGAGGCACGGTCCTGGGGGAACTTCCCGGGAAGGCCGGGTTGGTGCTTCTGGACTGCTTCACCGTTTATCTCTCCAACCTCATGGCCAAGGGCGGCCTGGACTGGCCGGTGGAGGAGGAGGACCTCATGCCCGAGGACGAGGTGCTGCGGCGCATGGAGCATAGTGAGCGCGAGGCCTTGGAGACCGTGGAGAGGCTGCGCGAGGCGGCGGAGACCCTCATCATCGTCTCCAACGAGGTGGGGATGGGAGTGGTTCCGCCGTACCGCCTGGGGCGCGTCTTCCGCGATCTTGCCGGCCGGCTCAACCAGAGATTGGCGGAGAGGGCGGACGAGGTGCACCTGGTCGTCGCCGGGCTGCCCTTGTGCCTCAAGGGTGGCGGAGGAGAACGTGATGGAAATACTTGACAGTACCATCCGCCGTATAGGCGGCCTGGACCAGGAGGCCATGCGGGCGGCCCGTGCCAGGCAGGACCGTTTGACCAAGCCGCGGGGAGCCCTGGGTGTACTGGAAGAGATATCCATAAAGGTCGCGGGCATCACCGGCGACCCCCGCCCCCTCCCCGGCGCTAAGTCGATCATCGTCATGGCCGCGGACCACGGTGTCACCGCCGAGGGGGTCAGTCTCTACCCCCCGGAGGTCACCGCCCAGATGGTGCTCAACTTCCTCGCGGGAGGGGCGGCTATCAACGTGCTCTCCCGCCACGTGGGCGCGGAGGTGCGCGTGGTGGACGTCGGCGTGGCTGCGCACGTCGAGGGAGAAGGCCTCGTCTCCCGCAGGGTCAAGCCGGGCACCGCAAACATGGCCGTCGGCCCCGCCATGTCCCGCGAGGAGGCGGTGGCCGCCCTGGAGGTGGGGATCGAGGTCGCCGAGGAGGAGATGGCCCGCGGCGCCGCGTTCCTGGCCGCCGGCGACATGGGGATCGGGAACACCACGGCGGCGAGCGCAATCACCGCATGCGTGACCGGGCTGGACCCGATCGAGGTCACCGGGCGGGGCACGGGCATCGACGACGCAGGCCTGGAGCACAAGGTGAAGACCATACGCCGGGTGCTGGAGGTGAACCGACCCGACCGGTCCGACGCGCTTGACGTCCTCTCCAGGCTGGGGGGCCTGGAGATAGCCGGCATCGCCGGCGTGATGCTGGCCGCGGCCGCGGCGCGGCGCCCCGTGCTGGTGGACGGCTTCATCTCGGCCGCCGGGGCGCTCGTGGCCGCCGGGCTGCACCCTAACACCGCGGATTTCATGCTCGCATCCCACCTATCGGTGGAGCGGGGGCATGCCGCCATCCTGGAGCGCCTGGGTCTTCACCCCATCATCCAGGCCAACATGCGCCTGGGTGAGGGGACGGGGGCCGCGCTGGCCTTCTTCCTGGTGGACGCCGCCCTGAAGATACTCTCGGAGATGGCTACTTTCGACGAGGCCGGGGTCTCCGGCCCGGAGGGAGAGGAGTAGAAGCATATGACTGCACGGCGAAAGACGCGAGAGGGGGCCCGGGATTGAAGGCACTCCTCGACGCCTTCCGTTTCTTGAGCGCGGTGCCTTTGCCCGCCCGCCGTGCGGGGGATGGGGGGGACCTGGCCGCGGCGGTGGCCTACTTCCCCCTGGTGGGAGCGGTGTTGGGGGGACTGCTGGTCCTCACCGACTGGGCGTGCGCGCGGGCCTTCTCCCGCGTCTCCCATTTCCTGTCCGCCGCCTTGGTGCTGGCGGTCTACGCTCTCTTCACGGGGGGGCTGCATCACGACGGGTTCATGGATACCGCCGATGCCTTCTGGGGCCACCGCTCGCGGCAACAGCGCTTGCGCATCATGAAGGATTCGCGGGCGGGAGCGCTGGGGGTGACCGCAATGGCCCTTTTACTGCTGGTGGAGATGGCGGCCCTCTACGCCCTGCCCGCGCACCTGGCCGGTTCCTCCGGCAGGTTCCGCTGGGCGGCGCTGCTGGCCTTTCCGGTCCTGGGCAGGTGGGCGATGTCCTATATGTGCGTGCGTTTCCCCTATCCCCGGGAGGAGGGGACGGGGGCCGCCATGGTGGGGGAGTCGCGGGGTCGCCACCTGGCACTGGCCAGCCTGTTCGCCCTGGCCATGCTGGGTAGCTGTTTCGTCTTCCTGGCCAGGGTACCCCTGTTGATCGCGGTTCTCCCCGCGGCGGTGCTGGCCTTTGTCGAGATGGCCGGGAGTTTTTTCTCCCGTTCCCTGGGGGGCGTCACCGGCGACGTCATAGGCGCGACGGGCATGCTCTCAGAAGCGCTGATCCTGCTCATCCTGGCGAGCCGCATACCCGAACTGTTAGTGGGTTGAAAGATATGGTGAGCGCCCGAGCCTTGGGTATAGCCTCGGCCTACGGCCTCGATCATCTCCTGGGGGACCCAGAGGGATACCCGCACCCGGTAAGGCTGATGGGGAGATGCATAGACCTCCTCGAGGAGAAGCTGAGCCCCGAAGACCCGGGCGGTGCGGCCGCTCTGCGTGCCGGGTGTGTCCTCGCGGGGACGTTGGTGGGGGGCACCTGGCTGTCGGCCCGGTTGCTCCTGCTCTTGCCGGGCAAGGCGCTCCTGGAGGCCCTCCTTCTCTATACATGTATAGCGAGGAAGGATCTGGAAAAGAGCGCCCTGCGGGTGGCGGAGGACCTGGAGGCCGGCGATACGGCAACGGCCAGGAAGGACCTGGCGGCCCTGGCGGGGCGCGACCCCGAGAGATTGGACGAGGCCGGCATATGCCGCGCCGCCGTGGAGTCGGTGGCCGAGAACTTCACGGATGGTGTACTCGCACCGCTGCTCTGGGCTGCGGTGGGGGGAGCGCCGGCGGCCATGGCCTTCAAGGCGGTATCCACCCTGGACTCCATGGTGGGTCACCGCGACGAGAGGTATCTGCGCCTGGGGTGGTGCTCGGCGCGCCTGGACGACATCGCCGTCTTTCCCGCGGCGAGGCTCTCCATCCCCCTGGCGGCGGCTGCCGCCCGGATGTGCGGTTACGATGCCCGCTCAGCCATGTGGGTGGGATTGCGGGACCGCAAGAACCATGCCAGCCCCAACAGCGCCCACGCCGAGGCGGCCTTTGCCGGAGCCCTGGGGCTCAGGCTGGGGGGGCCGGACTTCTATGCCGGGGAGCGGCGTGTACTGCCGGAGATAGGAGAGGGGACGCGCATGGCAGGGCCCGGTCACATCCGGCAGGCGGTGAGGCTGCTCGACGCGGCATCTCTGCTCGGCCTGGTGCTGGCCTTGGCCTTGAGCGGAAGGAGAAGAAAAAGATGAGCGGCGGTTTCCCGCAACACGGCGGCGATCTGGCCTGGGCGGCGGCGCGCTACGGGCGTGACCCCTCGGACTTCCTGGACTTCAGCGCCAACGTGAACCCCCTGGGCCCCTCTCCGCTTGCCCTGGAAGCGGCGCGCGCGGCGCTCTCGGACATCTCCCGCTATCCCGAACCGGATGCCGCCTCCCTGCGCTGCGAACTCGCATCATTCCTGGGGGTTGACCCCCGGCTGCTCGTATTGGGCAATGGCTCCACCGAGCTCATCCATCACCTGGTGCGCTGCGTGGAGCCGCGGCTGGTGACGATAGTGTCCCCGGCCTTTGCGGAGTATGCGCGGGCGGCGCGTAATGCCGGGGTGGAAGCATCCGACCTGCAACTCGATGCGGATGACGGCTTCTCCCTCCAGCCGGAGCGGCTGGCCGAGGCGGCCGCGTCCTCGTACGTGACCTTTTTCTGCAATCCCGCCAGCCCATCTGGCCGCCTCTACGAGCGTCGGGAACTGCTCCCCGCACTGGAGGCCTGCCGGGAGGCAGGACGGCTGCTGGTGGTGGACGAGAGCTTCATGGGATTCTGCCCGCCGCCGTTGGCCGGGGGAGCCAGCCTGATGCCCGAGGCGGGAGGGGACGGCCTCGTGGTCGTATCCACCCTTACCAAGTTGTTCGCCCTGGCTGGCCTGCGGGGGCCGGGATGGTTGGCGGGACCGTGCGGGCTGATGTCCCGCCTGGAGGAGAGGGCTGTCCCCTGGCGGGTGAACGGGGTTGCAATGGCCGCCGCACGATCCTCCCTCGCGGATACCGCTTATATCGAGGAAACGCGGGAGAAGGTGGTGGAATGGAGGGAAGCGCTCGCGCGCGGGTTGGAGGCTGCCGGTATGTTCCAGGTATTCCCATCTCACGCCAATTTCCTGCTGCTGAGGCTGGTCGGCACTGATCTCGAAGCAGCCGGGCTGGCTGACGAGCTGGGGCGGCGGGGCTTGCTGGTGCGTCTCTGCAGCAACTTCCGGGGGCTGGAGGACGGCTTCATCCGCGTGGCCGTGCGCGCGCCCGCGGACAACGCGAGGCTCTTGGCCGCACTCGAAGAGATAAAGGCTGCTCTATGAATCAGGACCATAAAAAAAGGGGGAGAAACACTTGAGAAGAACGTTCGTTGCACTGGCGCTCATGGCATGCACACTGCTGGCCCTGGCCGTCCTCGGGGGATGCGGGGGTTCGGGAGGCGGGACGGAGCCGGCCGAAGGGCCATATGTCTTCACCGACGACCTCGGGCGGGAGGTGACCCTGGATGGTGTGCCCGAGCGCATCGTCTCCATCTCGCCCGCCTGCACCGAGATCCTCTTCGCCCTGGGCTTGGGTGACGAAGTGGTGGGGGTCACGGAATACTGCGATTATCCCGAGGAGGCACAGGGCAAGCCCACCATCGGCACTTTCACCGCCCCTAACCTTGAGGCCATCCTGGCCCAGGACCCCGACCTGGTGCTGGCCACGGGAGGGGTGCAGTTAGACCTTCTGGATCGCATGGAGGAGGTGGGCCTCAACGTCTATGCGGTAAATCCCAAAACCTTCGACCAGACGCTGGCGGCCATGCTCGAGATCGGGGAATTGACCGGGGCGGAGAAACAGGCCGAGGAAATGGTGGCGGACATGAACGTGCGGGCCGTGGACATCGCCCGCCGGCTGATCGAACTGGAGGGCGAGGGGCGGGAGCGCCCGCGGGTCTTCTACGAGATATATTACGAGAACAACGCGTGGACGGCCGGCGGCGACAGCGTCATCTCCGACCTCATCCGCCTGGCGGGAGGCGAGAACATAGGCGACGCCCAGTCCAGCGATTACTACGAGTTCAGCGTGGAGAGCCTTATCGCCGAGAACCCCCAGGTCTACCTGGTGGGCAGCGGCTCCATGTTCGAGCCCGGCGATATAACGGGAAGGTCCGGCTGGGAGCGCATGGATGCGGTCAGGGAAGGCCGGGTGTACGTGATCGACGAGAACCTGGTCTACCGCACCGGGCCGCGCCTCATCGAGGGTTTGGAGGCGATACACGCGGCGCTCTACCCGGATGATTGACGGGAAGCCCTGGCCCCCAGCCAACTTTTAAAGAAAGGAAGGAATTGGAGGGAACGCTTACGGTAGCGGACAGGCTCGCGGCGCTGCGCCGGCGACGCGTGGCAGTGCTGGTCGCCCTGGGACTGGTCCTGGTCGTGGCGGTGGTGGCGGCGGTGGCGCTGGGCGCGGTCACTGTGCCGGTCACCACCTCCGCCAGGATCATCATCTCCCGCCTGCCGTTCCTGGGCCGGCTGGTGGATGCCACCTGGACCCCCACCCAGGAGGCGATCATTATCTCGGTGCGCCTGCCCCGCGTGCTCCTGGCCTTGCTGGTGGGCATGGGCCTTGCCTTAGCCGGCGCGATCTTCCAGGGGCTCTTCCGCAACCCCATGGCGGACCCGAGTATAATCGGCGCCTCACAGGGCGCGGCGCTGGGGGCGACCATCGCCTTCTTCTTCGGCATCAACGCTAGCTGGGGCGGGCTCTCGGCCGTGCCCCTCTTCGCCTTCGCCGGGTCACTCGCAGCCGTCCTCGCGGTCTATGTCAT
>CAYHAT010000237.1:0-6013 GCA_964354675.1 uncultured Actinomycetota bacterium
GAGACCGGCAGGATAAGCGAATTCCGCGGGCTGCTGAGCCAGAAGGAGGGCCGTTGACCATGATGGGAGGAAACTGGGGCAAGATATTCGAGGTGGACCTGGGGGCTGGTACCACCGAGGATCTGGAGCTGGACGAGAAGATCTACCGGGACTACCTGGGTGGAAGCGGCCTGGCCGCGAGGATCTTCTTCGAACGGAGAGGTTGGGAGGAGGACCCCCTGTCTCACGCAAACCCCCTTATGGTCATGCTGGGCCCCCTGTCGGGGGTAAACCTTCCCGGGGCATCCAGGCTGGAGATATGCGCACGATCGCCCCTGACTGGCATCTGGGGTGAGTCATACATGGGCGGCCACTTCGCCCCCCAGCTCAAGGGCACCGGCTACGACGGCATCATCGTGAGCGGGGCCTCGGATAGACCGGTATACCTTCTGGTCACGGACGAGGGGGCGGAGATACGCGATGCCTCCCACCTCTGGGGTAAAGATACCTACGATACGGAGGACGCCCTCAAGGAGGAGCTCGGGGACAAGCGGGCTCAGGTGATATGCATAGGGCAAGCCGGAGAGAACCTGGTCAAATACGCCAGCGTGATGAACGACAAGGGCTCCACCTCCGGCAGGGGCGGCATGGGAGCCGTGATGGGCTCCAAGAGGCTCAAGGCGGTTGTGGCCAGGGGTAAGAAAAGACCTCCTCTCGCCGATGAGGAGGGCCTCAAGGAGACCCGCAAGAAGATGAACGATAGCATCAAGTTCAACCTGGTCGCGGAGGGACTCTCGTCCTTCGGTTCCAACGTGCACATGGAATACGGCATGGCCATAGGCGACGTTCCCACCAAGAACTGGCGCGAGGCCTACTGGGAGGCCGGTCCGGACAAGCTGGGCGGCACCGCCGTCGCGGAGTCCATCCTGACCAAGACCCATTCCTGCTACGGCTGCCCGGTCGGCTGCAAGAGGGTAGTCGAGGTCAAGACGGGCCCCTTTGCTCTGGCGGAGGGCCCGGGAAGCGAATACGAGGCCGCCGCGGCCCTCGGTACCCTGCAGAGGATGGACGACCGCGATGCCAACCACAAGGCGAACGAGCTCTGCAACCGTTTCGGAATGGATGTCATATCGGCCGGCAGCACCATCGCCTACGCCACCGAGGCCTTCGAGGAGGGCCTCATCAGCAAGGCCGATACCGGCGGCATCGAGCTGGGATGGAACCGGCCGGGTATCCTGATCGAGCTGATAGAGAAGATCGCCCGTCGCGATGGTTTCGGGGACGACCTGGCGGAGGGCACCCGGGCCATGTCCGCGAAATATGGCGGCGAGGAGTTCGCCGTCCACGTCAAGGGCATGGAGTGCCCCATGCATGACCCTCGTGCCCTCTGGGGCATGGCCCTGACTTACGCCACCTCAATAAGGGGAGCCTGCCACTGCTCCGACGCCAACCTCTACACGGATATGGGGGTTACCAGCCATAAGGACCTGGGGTTGAAGAGGTCCTGGCCCTACCGGGCAAAGGGTAAAGCGGAGCAGACTATAGGATCACAGGTGAAAGGGGTGATCGCCAACTCGGCCGTTCTATGCATCTACATCTGGGTGATCACGGGCGGTATACCCGAGATGGTCGAGATGCTCAACCCGGTTACGGGCTTCTCCTATACCGTGGACGAGCTCGTCGATACAGGCCACCGCATCTGGTACATAAAGCGGGCCATCGGTAACCTCTGCGGTGCGACCCGGGACCATGACCGGGTCCCGCGCCGGATACTCGAGCCTCACATCGAGGGCACTACCTCCAGTCTGACCAGCATGATCTACCCCACCTATATGTCGATGGGCCCGATGGGCAAGATGCGCAACGAAAAGATCATGGACATGAACCGCAAATTCGCCAACAACGTCCTCTTCCCCAACCTGAACAAGGTTATGAGGGCCATGAGGTTCATGCCCGGCCTTTGGGGCAAGCAGAGGGCGCTCGAATCAGGAAAGCCGGAGGAGATAGAGCGCCGCACGGTGCCCTTCGAGGAGATGATCGAAGAGTACTACCACCTCCGTGACATAGATGATAAGGGCCGCCCCAGCCGCCGGCGCCTTGAATCATTGGGGATGAAGGACGTGGCCGACGCACTATTCTAGGCGAGGTCAGGCGTCGCCGGCATGGCTAGCCTCGGAGCAGGCCTTTGCTCGCGGCGGAACGGATCAGGGGTCCGGCATGGCATCTGGGAAAACGCTTTGAAACGATCGGAAGAAGGAGATCATGGCCAAAAGAGAGTAAAAAGGCTCTATCCCTCAAGTCAGAAAATACTGTTCATGGAGGAAGCTCATGGGGGAAAAGCAAGTCGTCGTGGTCGGAGCGGGCTGTGCCGGATTGTCGGCGACCTATACGCTGAAGAAGGCCGGGGTCGACGTCGTGGCCCTGGAGGCCAGCGATCGGCCGGGTGGACGCTGCTGGAACATGAGCAGGGACGGGTTCCTTCTCCCCATCGGCGCCGGTTTTACCGAGATGCAGTGGGCAACGACCCAGAAGTTCGTCAGAGAGCTGGGGCTGTGGAATCAGGCGCACGAATTAAGCACCGTTAGGGTGGCCTTCTGGCGCGACGGTAGAAACTACTTCCTCCTCAAGGGCACCCCCCTGGAGATGCTTAAGAACATTCCCGAGATGCTCAGGTTCAGAGGATGGCCCCTCAAGGCCTATCCCCAGGCCGTGAAGCTGGGGCTGGCCTTACGGAAATACATACGCAGGATAGACCCAGTTACAGAGGATCTGGACCCGCTCCTGGAGCTGGGGGATGTCAGCTGTGCTCAATTCGCCCTCACCCGCGGCGGTCCTGAGATCCTGGATTATCTCATCGCGCCGGTTATGGGCACCATGGTGCTGGCGCGGCCCGAAGAGGTCACCATCTCACACCTCATCGCGCTGGCATTCTTCATGAGCGGGGTATGCGTCATGGAAGACGGCTTGGGCTCCATCAATAAGGGGCTATACGAGAGGGTGAAGGAAAACGTACGCTTGTCCACGCCGGTCACGGAGGTGGTCATCGAGGGCAAGCAGGTCAAGGGCGTCGAGACACCGGAGGGGTTCATAGAGGCGGACCAGGTGATCTGCGCCACCGATGCCGTGCTGGCGCGGCAGCTAATCCCAGACCTGCCCGACACCATGCGCAAACCCCTGGAGACCTGCGAATACAGCTCGACCTATAGCTATATCTTTGCCCTGGAGAAGAAGATCACCCCTGACAAGTTCTTGGCGACCATCATCCCGGGCGGCGAGAGGTCCATCCTGACCGCCATTATCGAGACGGCCGGCGGAGCCATGAAGACGGCGCCGGAAGGTGCCGGGCTGATGTATTGCTTTACGGCCGGGTGGCATGACGAGGAACTCGGCCAGCTCTCGGAAGGCGAGCGGCGCAGGCGCGTCATCGGGGAGGTGCAGAAATTCTGGCCGGAGTTCCCCGCCGAGCCCTATTTCACCGAGTGCATACGCTGGGACAGGGCGATCAACCTGGAGTCTCCCGGGCAGTTTCCCGCCATCCACGATTTTTTAAAAAACCATACCAGAGACGTGAAGGGGCTGTACCTGGCCGGAGAGTATCTTTTCCTCATAGCATGCACGGAAGGCGCTTATGCCAGCGGTGAAAAGGCCGCCAACATGGTACTGGAGGATCTATAGGAATCGGGCCGAACTTTACGTAGCTCTTACTACGCCTCCCCTAGGCCTGTTTGGGGCCTCATCGCCATTGACCCTGCAAAAAACAAGCCGGGGATACTCCCTGGCCTGCTCTTATATATGGAGCCCCTGGCCAGAATCGAACTGGCGACACAAGGATTAGGAATATTTCCCGGCGGCATATTTGCTTGTGTTGCCACCTTTCGCTTGTTGTTGCTTGCAGCGCTTATTTCCGCATCAAGCCTGGGTTTTATCTGTTTCCTGGTTTATCTATCAGTCTCATTCAATTCTTTACTGCATCCTGTTGTGTGGTCATATTGTGGTCACGAAAACTCTGTTCAGATGCACGATATTGAGGATTGCCAAATGATAGTGTCGAATAATATATACAGTGAGTACTCTTATTTTCTTAGCAGGGAGATGACCATTGGAAAGATTGCGTTACAACGATGAGAAAATAGCAAGAGCCCTGGATCGTACTATTGGCAGGAGCCGCTGGGAAGCCGTGGCGCTCAGTCATGCTTACCTAATGCTGCACGGTGGAGAATCTGAAGAGGATGCAGCAAAAACTATATACTCAAGCGGTGCTTATACTCTTGGAAAGAGCAAGGAAATTGTTCAGACCCTCTTGAAGGTGGGTTTCATCTCAATGCTCAAGCCAAGGGAAAGAACAGGGTCAGCAGAGAACCCCATCACAAAGCTCTTTCCAGCAACAGTAACTGAGGAAAGATTCGTAGAACTCTTGGAATCTCTTTGCTCTAGCAGGAAGGGTGTTTCATATACCGATGATAGGGATTCGAGGGGTTTGACAGATTTTACGTTAATCGAAGGTGATAAAGAGCTGCCGATCAATGTGAAGAATGCTGGCACCAGGTTCGAAAAGGCCAAGGAACTGGTAGGCATTAACCCTGATGATTGCGTCCCAATCCCCGCATATAAGGCAAATAATGCACTTGATAACGAGCCTAACCTCATATATGTCATCTCCGTTGATTATAATTTAATTGAAGAGCTTGGTGGCTTATTGCCGGGGCTATTCAATGAAGATGAGAGTTTAGTTTGGGATTTGCTGAACAGATACGCTGGCTCAAGGATCCGAGACGGAGAGGATTGGTTTGTCTTTTCGATGGTGAAAAAGTATTGGGATAGCATCAGACCGGTAGTCGCGGATAACCCGTACTCTGTTATTTCAGCCAGGAAAGCTATACGTATACTTCAGACTCATCCAAGAAGGACTCCCGGCATTGGTCTCAGGGCATGGGGCACCGGGGCGAGCGCTGAGGTAAATGTGCACATTTGTGTCTCAGAGGAGACTATACCATGGGAGATTATCTCGGAGAGAATAGCCCAGGGAGGAATAGAGGATATATTAAGCTCCATCAACAAGAAATCGATGGAGGAGGTCTACGACCCAGAGGTATAGGTGAGAGGATGCAAGAACTAAGTTTGGTTAGTCTATATACGGGCGCGGGCGGATTGGACTATGGTTTTGAAAAGGCAGGTTTTAAGACTCGAGTTGCAATAGAAATGGACCACGATTGCTGTATGACGCTAAGACGAAACCGTAATTGGCCTATCCTCGAGAAAGATATACAAGAGATCAGCAGTAAGGAATTGCTCGGAGTAGCTGGGTTGAGACAACATAAGGTTGATGTATTAATTGGTGGCCCCCCATGCCAGCCTTTCTCGAAGTCAGCCTATTGGGCAAATGGTGACACCAAACGACTTGATGATCCTCGGGCATTCACTTTGGGGGAGTATATGCGGTTTGTTAGAGAACTATTGCCCAAAGTGTTCCTTCTTGAAAATGTTCATGGCATCAGTTACTCAGGAAAGGAAGAAGGCTTCAGGTTACTAGGCGATCTTACGAAGAGGATAAACAAGGAGTGCGGGACAGACTACGTATTTTCTTGGATGGTAGTAAACGCCGCCGATTATGGGGTGCCACAGATTAGGAAGAGGTTCTTTATGGTTGGCAATCGAGAGGGCTTCTTTTTTAGGTTTCCAGTGCAAACTCATATGGATAAAGCAATTGACGATCCTGAAACCCGATTGTTCTCAAGTGATAAGGCGCCGTACGTTACTTCATGGGATGCAATCGGTGGGATTGAGAATCCGTCAAACGAGAACTTGGCTGTCAGGGGGAGGTGGGCAGATCTGTTGCCATCCATACCAGAGGGTGAGAATTATTTATGGCACACTTCTAGAAAAGGTGGCGCTAACCTATTCGGATGGAGAGCGCGCTATTGGAATTTCCTCCTTAAGCTAGCTAAGAACAAGCCTGCTTGGACGATCCAAGCTCAGCCTGGACCCGCTGTTGGGCCTTTTCATTGGGGCAATCGAAGGTTAAGTGTCAAAGAAC
>CAYHAT010000238.1:0-6013 GCA_964354675.1 uncultured Actinomycetota bacterium
CGAAGTCGATGAGGTCGGGCTCTGAAACCTCTACCGCCTTCCCTCCCGCACACTTTCTAGCCATCTTCCTCACCCCTGTATTTCACATCTATATGTTTATTCACATATAAGTGTATTTCTACAACTATAAAGAAGTCAAGGGACCCCTTGGCGATGTCTGCGGCAGGGGGCCGAGAAACCAAGCAGGGCTTCACCCTCTACGGATCTGTTCCCCTGTAAGTCTGATATGTATCACCGAGGGGCTTGACTCTTCTCAATGTAGATATGTTGATATAGGCAAATAATCTATCTAAGAACGATCACTCGGAGAGGAAAGTGAGGGAAGATGGCATTCTTAACGCGATTCATAGCCGATTGCGAACACGGCTTCTCCAACTGGAGTACGGGAGGTTGGATCTGGATGGGAATTATGATGCTGGCGGGATTGGTGCTTATTGTCGCCGTTGTCTATCTGCTGTTAAAAGGCACCCAATCCTCCGGGGCTGGAGCCGCTTATACGGCTCCCTGGCATAAGGAAGCCCCGCTGGAGATAGCCCAGCGCAGGTACGCCGCGGGTGAGATCACCCAGGAGGAATTCGAGAGGATCAAGCAGGACCTGGGCGGCTGAACCAACCGCGATCTGTAGAAATCTGTATTCTTGGCGCCGGGCCTTGATCATCGCGACTACGTGTCGGACTTATAGCGCAAGCAGTATAAGAGATCACAGGCTCGACGCCTCCCCTTGCCCGAGTTCGTCCACCAATAAATGGCCGGGAGGAACATAAGGCATGAACTCACCGGTATGTGCCATGGTAAAATCACGCTATCGGTAGGTGGGACGAGAGATCTCGGATCATAGCCAATGCAACCACCAAAGGGGAGGCGAGACTGAAGGATGGATGAGCTGCGCGTCGATGTGGAGAAGCTCGAGGAGTTCGAACGGGGGTTGGATCCGAGATATCCCGAACGCAGCCATATCCCCGCCAGGGTGCTGGGCTACGGGGAGATCAGCACGGTGTTCGAGATAAAGGCCGAGGGGATGGAGGGATATGCCTTCAAGCGGCTGCCGATCTTCAAGCATCGTGACGAGATCGAGCCCTACCTGGCCAGTTACGAGGAATACAACCGCATCCTGGAGGAGGAGGTGGGCATCTCCCTGCCGCCATATGGGCATGCGGAGTTCGTGTCCTCCAGCGGACGCCCCGTCTTCTATATCATCCAGGAACAGCTCCCCTCCCCTTCCATAGGAAACCAGGCCATCCACCATCTCCCGGATGATGAGGTGCCCACCCTGGTGAGGCTGATATTGCGTGAGTTGAAAAAGATATGGGATTTCAACCGCGAGCGCGAGGGACTGGAGGTGGCCATCGACGGCCAGATATCCAACTGGTCCATCGTCTCCTTCGACCCCGGATCGGCCCATGTCGACGAAAACACGCGTTTCCTCTACATGGATACCAGCACTCCCCTTTTCAGGGGCGACGGCTCAGAACAACTGGATCCGGAGTTGTTCCTGCGCAGCGCCCCATCCTTTATGGTATGGATCATCCGCCTGCTTTTCCTCGAGGACGTGATGACCCGCTACTACGATTTCCGCCAGGTAACCATCGACCTTGTCGCCAATTTCTACAAGGAGCAGAGGGCAGAGCTGATCCCGGCTCTCATCGATGTAGCCAACGCTTTCTTCGCGGATAAGGCCGCATACCTGGGGATCGAGCCTATCAGGGAGAAGGACGTGGTCTCCTACTACAGAGAGGATAGACTTATCTGGTCCCTGTACCTCTCCATGCGCAAGCTCGACCGTTTCCTGCATACCCGCCTGCTGCGGCGGGAATATCCCTATATCCTGCCGGGGAAGATAAAGAGAAAGTAGAACGGGTGTAACCGGTGGGAGCAAAGTCTTGGTTCAGGATAGAGAACCCTGGGAATAAGCACGGCGATCGTTGAAAAGGGGGTGAGGAGATGACCTTGATCGGCCAGGACCCCAAGGATAAGATCATCGAACGTTTCGCCAGGCACGTCTCCAGCGGCAAGGCGAAATTCTTCGCACAAGTGGGTATCGACTTCATCTTCGCCCGCCGTGAAGGTGTATACGTGTGGGACCTGGACAGCACCCGCTTGATCAACTGCCATAGCAACGGCGGGGTGTTTAACCTCGGGCACTGCAACCCGCGCGTGGTGGCCGCCCTCAAGCAAGCCCTGGAGGAACTGGACATCGGCAACCACCACCTCATCAGCGAGCACCGCGCGCGGTTGGCGGAGAGGTTGGCGGGGATCTCTCCGGGGGACCTCAACCGCGTTGTCTTCGGGGTGGGGGGAGGAGAGGCCATCGACACCGCCATAAAACTGGCCCGGGGCCACACCGGGCGGCCGGGGATCGTATCCGCCATCGGGGGATACCATGGCCACAGCGGTTTCGCCCTGGCCGCCGGGGACCCCAAGTACAGCGCCCCCTTCGAGCCCCTCCCGCCGGGGTTTTCCCGCGTGCCCTTCGGTGACCTGGCGGCGTTGGAGGAGTCCATGGGGGAGAATACCGCCGCGGTCATCTTCGAGACCATCCCCGCTACCCTGGGCATCGCCATACCGCCGGAGGATTATTTCGCCGGGGTGCGGGAACTATGCGACCGTTACGGAGCGGTGATGATCATCGACGAGGTCCAGACCGGCCTGGGGAGATGTGGTGAGGTGTGGGGTATCGACACTTACGGGGTCGTCCCCGACATATTGGTCACCGCCAAGGGGCTGTCGGGCGGGATGTACCCCATTGCCGCCACCATCTACAGCGACCGCCTCAACCCCTTCTTCGACGAGAATCCCTTCATCCATGTCTCCACCTTCGGGGGGTCGGAGGTGGGGTGCTACGCCGCGCTGGAGGTGCTGGACATCCTGGAGGAAAAGGGCTTCCTGGAGCATGTCGGCGAGATGGCCGCCGTGTTCCGCGAGGGCTTCCGGGGGCTAAAGGAAAAACACCCTGCGATCCTTGAGGAGACGCGGCAGAGGGGTTTGATGACGGGGTTGAAGATGACCAACGATTTCTGCGGCCCTCTGATGACCCTGGCCGGATTCCGCCACGGCATCCTGACCATCTACGCCAATAACGACACCTCCGTGAGCCAGATCCTCCCCCCGCTGATCATCGAGGAAGAGCAGGTGCGGGAGGTGCTGGAAAGCCTGGACGCCATGTTGAGTGAAGTGGAAAAAGCCCTGGAAGGCGCCTAGCGGCGCTTTCTTCTCCGGGGGTCCCCGGCTTCTCGGGAGATCATGAGCCTGCCGCTTTCTTCTTTCCGCGGCGGACGGGCTTCTTCTCCGCTTCCACGCCTTTGTTTTTAGCTCCGCCCCTCACCTGGTTGAGGCTCTTTTCCAGGGCCGCCATGAGATCGATGACCTTGCCCTCCTCGAACTCCACGGGGGCAGCCACGATCTTCTCGCCTTTTGCCTTCCTCTCGATCAGGTCCCGCACACTGTCTCTGTATTCGTCTTTATATTTCTCAGGCTCGAAATCCGCCGCCAGCGCATCGATCAACTCCTTGGCCAGAGCGAGCTGTTTCTTGTCGGTGCTGCGTTCGTCCGTGGCGATGTCCTCAAATCCCTGCCTGCTCACTATCTCGTCTGCGAAGCGCATGATCTCGACGCACAAGATGTTGTCCAAAGGCCTCAATGCTACCACGTGCTCGCGCTCGTGGAACACGAACTTGCCGATCCCTATCCTGTTTTTCTCCACCATCGCCTGCATGAGCAGCGAGTAAGCCTTGCCGCCTCCCTCCTGCGGCACGAGGTAATAGGGCCTTTCGTAATAGATGGGGTCTATCTGGCCCAGGTCGACGAAATCGGATATCTCGATCATCCTGCTCTTCTTGGGCTCGAGCGCGCGTAACTCCTCGTCCTCGACTATGACATATTCGCCGGGAGCGACCTCGAAGCCCCTTGCCGCCTGCTTGCGGCTCACCTCCTTAGCATCGAACGGGCATACGAGTTTCTGGTGGAGTCTGGTCCCATCCTTTTCGTGGAGGAGGTGAAAATGGACGTCCTGGTCGCGCACTGCCGTCACCAGGGCGACCGGGATGCTGACCAGCCCGAAGCTTACATATCCGTTCCATAAAGCCTTTGGCATCTTCAAACCATCCTTTCGCTCATCTTTTTCCTACCGCTGCAAGCGCGCTATCTCGGGCAACTCCTGTTCCGTTGTGACCACGGGCTTGAAGAGGTCGCCCTCTTTCTGTATGCGCTTCAAAACATCCTCGGCTTCGAAGTAGAGCAGGTTCTTGTCTTTACTCTCGACCGCCATATCCAGTTCCTCCCAAGTGACGGGCGTTGACGCGGTCGGCATCGGCTGGGCGCGAAGAGAGTAAGCGCAGACTGTCGTCTTGTGTTCGTCGTTCTGGTTCCAATCAACAAAGATCTTCTGCTTGCGCAGCGCTTTTCGCATATTGGACACGATCGCGCTAGGATACTGCTGCTGCATCATAAGCGCCACGGCGTGTGCGAAGTCCTTGGTCTCCTGGAAGGTAACGGGTGTGTTAAGGGGAACATACACGTGAAGCCCTTTTCCGCCCGATGTCTTAGCGAAGCATTCCAGCCCCAACCCCGCTAGTATCGCCCGCAGGTTTACACCAGCCTCGGCGCAATCCAGGATATCCATTCCCTCCCCGGGATCGAGGTCGAAGGCCACCATGGTCGGCGTCACTACGTCCTCGGAGCGGCTGAGCATGGTGTGGAGCTCCAACGAAGCCAGGTTGGCTATCCACACCAGGCCGGCCTCGTCTTCGATGGTGCAGTAGGCCACTTTCTTGGTGCTGCCCGCCTCGGTGACGGAGAGCCAATCCGGTTTGTATCCGGGACAGCTCTTCTCGTAGAAGAAACCTCCCTCCACCCCATCCGGATACCGCTTCATGGTGAGCAGCCGCCCCGCGATATGGGGCAGGATATAGGGAGAGATGCCGATGTAGTAGTTCAATACGTCCGCCTTGCTGAAACGTGCTGCGGGATACAGGATCTTGTTGAGATTGGTCAGCGCGAGCGTCCTGCCGTTGATGCTCACCCGGATGTTCGGCGGGTCCTCGGATAGATATCCCTTCCCCGCCGCTATCTCCTCCAGGGTGCGGCCGGTAAGCACCGAGTCCGGAAGGTTCTCGACCGGATTGGATTCAGGGCTGGCCTCGTTGTCCCTCATCTTCACCAGCAGCCATGTCTCGCCTTTCCCCCCCTTGGTGCGAACCAGCGCGAAACCCCCTTTGAGTTTTTCGCCTTCGAGCCATACCTCGATAAGGCCTTTCTCCATGTTGAGGGAAATGGAATTGCTATCTCCCTCGGGCTTCAGATTGACGAAGACGCCCCGGTCCCACACCTCTACCGTGCCGGCGCCGTATCCGCCCTGCGGTATCACCCCCTCGAAGTCGGCATAGGACAGAGGGTGATCCTCGGTGGGAACGGCAAGGCGCTTGTCCCGGGGGTCCATGGAGGGGCCCTTCGGCACCGCCCACGACTTGAGCACCCCATCCGATTCCAGCCGCAAATCGTAGTGCAAGCGCCGGGCGGCGTGTTTCTGGATGATAAAAAGGGTATTGCTCCCGGGCTCCCCCGTGGTGGCCGGTGGCTCGGGGGTCTTCTGAAAGTCCCTTTTCTCCCGGTATTCATCCAGATTCTGTGGTTTCATCGTCGTCAAGCCTTTCAAATATTCAACTCCCTCCTTAATCTACCCGCTGGATGCAGCAAGTTAACGCCTCTCAGAAAACAATCCTCTACGGGTGCCAAACGTGGATGTTTCGGAAGGGGGACGAGGGAGCGCCCCGAGATCATGCATGTAATGTATATTCATCAAGTAGAATTGCAGCAATGGCGTGGGTGAAGGCTCCAAAGATGCATTAAGATCAAGGCGTGTGCCCGAACTTATGCATGAATAGAGGCGATATTCCAGACCCTTGAGCGGTGCGGGCCTCTCTTCGACTACTCTTAGAATAAAGAACCTCAGAGTATATTGGAATGGGATTTCAACGAGGTTACACCCTGACCGATTCCTTGACTCCTACATCTAACC
>CAYHAT010000239.1:0-6006 GCA_964354675.1 uncultured Actinomycetota bacterium
CGGGGCACGATGAACTTCTGGGAGAAGAAGACCTCGTCCTGCCTGGCCACGCGGTCGACCGCCTCCGCCAGGCTCTTGGCATCCGCCAGCTCCTCGGCCAGCACGTCCTTGAGGATCTGGGTGTAGAGGAGCTGCTTGGAATACTCCCACTCGTAGAGGGACTTGGCCTCGTCCAGCCCCTCGTAGCACTGCAGCCGGATGAACTCGCGGTCCATGGCGGCCGCGGTCACCTTGCCCAGGTCAGTCTTCCCCACCCCGGCCGGCCCCTCCACCAGCACGGGTTTCTCGAGTTTCTCCGCGAGAAAGATGACCGTCGCGATCTCCTTGCTGCAGATGTACTTCTGTTGCGCAAGTCTATCCCGTACTTCGTCTATGCTGCTGAACATGCTCATCATCCCTTCACGCGGCCTATGCCGGCCAGGCCTCAGGCCTCTTTCCGCCGTAGCCCCGCACCATCAGGGCTTGTCGCCCACCCGGGCGACCCTACTTGTTTATGTCGTAGATATTCGCCAGCTCCTCGTAAAGCCTCTCCCCTATCTGCAGGCCTTTGGCTATGAAATCCGGACCGTATTCCCGGCCCGTCGGGGTGCGGAAGGTGTCCTTGATCCTGACGATGCCCTCCAGGCTGGTCTCGAAATGTCCCAGGAGGGAGGCCAGCGGTACCTTGAACGGAGCGACCATCATCCATACCGTCTCCGTGAAATTATCCGGCCCCCAGCGGAACTTGTCCGCGTCGTAGAGGGCGTCGGAGAGGACCTGCAGGGAGGAGTCCTGCAGCGGCACCGCGGGCTTGAAGGCCTCGTGGTTGCGGATGGCCTGCACTATGGCTGCGCGCTCCCCATCTTTGAGATCGAAGTCCCGGAGGATGGTCACCGCTTCGTCGGCTCCACGCTGGGCATGCTCGGGCTGCTCTCTCCTGATGTCGTGCAGGACGCCCGCCAGGTGGGCCAGGAGCAGCGCCCTCTGCCTCTCCTCCGGCGAGGCGCTCCGGTCCATCTCTATCAACACCAGGGCTCCCGCGTCCACGGCCACCTTGCATACGTGGGAGAGGCCGTGCCCCAGAACGTCTCCCCTCTCCTCCACGATGGAGAGGCCGTGCCCTACCACGGGATCGCTCTCGAAAAAGCTAAGAGACGCCTCTACCTCCTCCTTCTTGTCGGTGTAGAAGAGGGGCGGCTCTATCTCCGAGGCCAAGCGCTCACAGAGCCTTTGGGCCTCCAGGTATTCTCCTTGAAGCAATCCCTTTTCCTTTCGTTATTCTCACTCGTCCCGTTCAATTGTAACCTACGCCACGATGGCACCATAGGTCAGCGGGCAAGGTGTGAAAGCAGGTATTGAGACTCGACGTACAGGGCCTGCGGCATGATGCAAGCATGGTAATGGATGCTGATGATAACGGACTCGGCCCTCCGGCCCATAGCGCAGGTTTCCAGTTCCGAAGCAACGGGGGCAGCCCTTGCTTCACCGGTTTCCGGTCTCCAGCCTTATCCTTCCTTTAAACCTTTTTCCCCCGCCGTGCTGTCCGCGGCGTCCGGCCGGCTCTCCTCGACCGCTTGCTCCGTCGGCTCGGGCTGCGACTTCCGCCCCGCCTCCTCGACAGCTTCCTCGCGCATCTTCCCGGCCCTCCGTTTCCACAATGCCAGCGGGATATGATAGAAAGCGAGGTTGGCCGCCACCATCCATGTGGTTATGGCCAACATGGCCACCCCCCCCCAGCCCACTACCAGGGCCCAAACGGACAGTCCCGCCCCGACCGCCGCCGCCGCCGCCGCGGCTTGCAGCACCCTCCTGCGCAGGCGTTCCAGCCTGGAAGCGGCCTCCAGGGGAAAAAGCAAGGCCTCCCGCGGCTCGTCCTTCTTCTTCAGATAGCTGGATAGTATGACCAGGAACGAGCTGTCGGGTATGTTGCCCACCAACGACAAGAGCGCCCCCACCATGGTGATGTTGATGAGAGTGGCCATCCCCAGGAGCATCACCCAGATCGCCAACCCATCCCTCCTCGCCTAGAGCATGCCGCCTGCACGTTGTCTGCCTGCCTTTTTTCCTTGTCGTTCTTCTCCAAAAATGCAGGTGGCTGTGAACCTTTTGGGGTCATGTCTCAAAACTTTATTATTTCAGCGCAAACAAACCACGCGCAAAACCATTGAAATACAAGCTTTGAGACCTGACCAAAGCACGCACCTCAAGTCGTCCCATTCTCGCTACCTATACTTTTTAGAGAAGAACCTTTCTTGTTAACCGCGGCCGGTTGTCCTAAATTTAACATGGTGATGACGTCATGCTCGAGGATTATTTCAGCATACTGGAAAAGAGGGTCCCGGCCCGCCACTGGGTGGCCTCGCACATCGGGGCGGGAGTCCCCTCCTTTGAGGGGCTGGGTGAGGAGGAGCTTTGGGAACTTCACTCCGCCGCCATGGCCCGCTGGCACGATGCGTGGAGCGGGGATTCGGAACATCCTCCCCTGGAGGACCCGTCCCTGCTCGACCTCAAGTCGGTCCTGGCACACCGCATGCTGCTCGCCTGCCAGATGTGCGAGCGGCGTTGCGGCGTGAACAGGGCCGAGGGGGAGTCGGGTTACTGCGGGGTCGGCGCGCTATCGCGCGTTGCTTCCAATTTCATCCATTTCGGGGAGGAGCCCGAGTTGATCCCCTCCCACACCATCTTCTTCGCCGGGTGCACCTTCCACTGCGCCTACTGCCAGAACTGGGACATCGCCATGGACGCGCGCGCGGGCAACCCCGCGGACCCGGCATACCTGGCCGACAGCCTGCGGGAGGGGATGCGGCAGGGCTCCCGCAACGCCAACTTCGTGGGCGGGAACCCTGATCCCAACCTGCATACCATCCTGGACACCATCGCCTGTCTCGGCGAGGACGGCAAGTATCTTCCCATGGTCTGGAACTCCAACATGTACACCTCGCAGGAGGCCATGCGCCTGCTGGAAGGGGTCATGGACGTCTACCTGGCCGACTTCCGTTACGGGAACGACGAGTGCGCGAGCCGCTATTCCGACGTGGATGACTACTTCCGCGTGGTGAGCCGGAACTTCTCCATCGCCTACCGGCAGGGCGATATAATGCTCCGCCAGCTCCTGCTCCCGGGCCACCTGGACTGCTGCACGGCCAGGATCGTGGCGTGGGTGGCCGAGAACATCCCCGGCACCTACTTCAACCTCATGTTCCAGTACCGGCCGGGGTACCGCGCCGTCCTCTACCCGGAGATAGACCGCAGGCCTTCACCGCAGGAGAAGATGGAGGCGGTTGAGCTCGCACGCCGCTACGGCATCGAGCTTTATTGACCGGCCGGCTTGACGGTGAGCACGGGGGAGGGGATCTCGATGCCCGCCTTCTCCAGGGCTCTTTTCACCGCCGCGATGGCCGCAGACTTGACCTCCAGTATACTCGCGCATACCGGGTCCACCCAGAAATAGACCCGCATGACCAGGGAGCTCTCGCCCAGCGATTCCACCACCGCCAGGGGGGAGGGCTCGCCGAGTATGCCCTCGATCCCGGCCAGGGCTTCGACCGCTGTCGCCATGGCGGCGGAGGTGTCTTCGGGATAGGCGATGTTCACCTCGAAGTCCAGCCGGCGCCTGCGATTGCGGTTGTTGTTGATCACCGCCGCGGTGAAGATGCTCGCGTTGGGCACGAAGACCTGCCTGCCGTCGTACATGCGGATGATCGTGTCCCTCACCCTGACGTCCTCTACCGTACCCTCCACGTCCCCGAAGCGCACCACGTCCCCCACCATGAAGGGCCTCTGGAAGATGAGGATGATGCCGGCTATGAAGTTCTCGACCACGTCCTTGAGGGCGAAGCCGATGCCTATACTCACCAGGCCCAGGGAGGCCACCAGGGCACCCGCGTTGATCCCCATCACCCCCAGGGCCACCAGCACGCCCGCGACCATGATGCCGATGAAGCTGAGACGGGCCGTGAGCTGCGCGGCGTGTTCGGATGCCTTCGCCCCCTTCAGCGACTTGCCCGTCAGGTAACGCACGCCCCGGGCGATCAAATAGAAGAGCGCGATGACCAGCAGGCCGGTGACGATGGAGGGCAAGCGGGTGATGAAGCCGTCCCACAGGTCGCGCAGTGAATCCAGGAGCAGGTTGGCGGTCATGCGGCTCACGGTCCCGTGCCCTCGGCGGGCTGTTCCTCCCCGTTGGGGGACGGCGTCCCCGGCGTGTTTTCCTCCGTCACCTCAGGCTTGGGATAGAGCTCCTCCAGCCAACGCTGCAAGTTCTCAGGCAGGTTTTCCTGCACCCAGGCCTGGTCGGGGAAGTTGTCCCGTACGTAAGCCCAGACGTTGTTGCCGCCGCCCACCTCTTCCTGCAGCGCGTTTCTCAGGTCGTCCTGGGCCTTGATGAAGTCTGTACTGTTCTCCCGCATCATGGACTCGTTCGTCCGGACCACTATCCATACTTCTTCCGCCCCCTCCACCGCCCGGGCCATGGTGAACGACCTGCGGTAGCCGGGAAGCAGGATGGCCAGGAGGACTATGGCCAGGGTTATCAAGGTGACCACGTTGACGATAATGGCCCCTACCAGGCTCACCTTGCGGCGCTTTCTCTCCACCCTGGAGATCTCGGGCTGCGCCGCAGCCTCCCCGCCTTCATCCGCTCCAGGTATCCCCTGCGTGCCCTCCATTCCGGGCTGGTCGTCGCGCTTGTCCATGGGCATCACCTCCGTCTGACTATCCTTCTCCGCACACCCGCAATTCCCTTGCCTCGAGCCGTATTATCCCATGCTCCCTGTAAAAACTTCACCTCGACCGGACCTGGGGCGGCGTCAAACGCCGTTCTGTGTCCGCTTTTCCCCGCGCTGGCCGCCTATCCCGAACCGATCGGTCTCCCGGACGTTCAGGCCCCGCTGGCGATATCCTTGTATGATAGTTTGATATGAGGCTGGTTTGGAACCGCGGGTTCCTTGGTCGCGTCATCAAGGATTGAGTCGTTTTGGGAATAATAGTATGCGGGCATGAGCCGTATCGGGCCTCGGCCACATGAGCAGAGGAGATGAACATGACCGAGAGTTACGAAAAGCCGCGGGTACCACCGGAGCCGCCGTTCCCCTCGCCGCCGTCGAAGTCGGGTAGAGGAGCCGGGACCATCATCGCTGCCGTGGTCATAGCGATAGTGGTGGCGGTGGGCGTGTTGTTCCTGGTGCCCCTGATCCTCGGGGCCAATCCCATCGACGTCCTCGGCGGCAAGGGGACGGAGCAGGTGACAGAGGTAAAGACCGTCGAGGAGCGCGTGGTCAGGGCGGGCAACGAGGCCGTGGTGGAGGCGGCCACGAAGGCGCTTCCTTCCACCGTCAACATCGAGGTGCAGGTAGGGAACCTGGGAGCCGGCATAGGGTCGGGCTTCATCTACAGCTCCGACGGTTACATCGTCACCAACAACCACGTGGTCCAGGATGCGTCGGATATAAAGGTCGCCCTGCAGGACGGGACCGTATACGACGCCAAGGTCGTGGGAACAGACCCGGATACCGATATAGCGGTTATCAAGATCGACGAATCCGGCCTCCCCGCCGCCGTGATCGGCACCTCCTCAGACCTCGTGCAGGGCGAGCTGGCGGTGGCGGTCGGCAGCCCGGAGGGTTTCCAGGGCAGCGTGACCTCGGGTATCATAAGCGCCCTCAACCGTAATATATACATCCCCAACAGCGCGCCCCTGCTCGACGTGATCCAGACCGATGCGGCCATCAACCCAGGCAACTCCGGCGGTCCTCTCTGCAACAGCTTGGGTGAAGTGGTGGGCATAAACACCGCCATCTATTCCCAGAGCGGAGGGTACGACGGCCTGGGGTTCGCCATCCCCATCGACAACGCCAAGCCCGTCGTCGAACAGCTCATCGCGACCGGCTCCGTTACCCATCCCTGGCTGGGCATCTCGGGAAGCACGCTGGACCCGGAGACGGCCAAGAGCTACGACCTGCCGGTGGACAGCGGCGCCATCGTGAACAACGTGATCGCCGGCGCTCCGGCGGAAAAGGCAGGTAGACA
>CAYHAT010000240.1:0-5981 GCA_964354675.1 uncultured Actinomycetota bacterium
GTGCTCATCGCCAAGCCAGGCCTTGACGGGCACGACCAGGGAGCCAAGGTCATCGCCTACGGCCTCAAGGACGCCGGCTTCGAGGTGATCTACACCGGCCTGCGCAGGACGCCCGATGATATCGCCAACGCCGCGTTGGATGAGGACGTGGACGTTATAGGGCTGTCCATCCTCTCCGGCGCCCACCTGAGCATAGTGCGGCGCCTGATGGCCAACATGCAGGAGAAGGGCATCGGGGACAAGATGGTCCTGGTGGGAGGCATGATCCCGGTCGAGGACGTCCCCAAGCTCAAGGAGATGGGCGTAGCCGAGGTCTTTATCTCCGGCACCTACATCACCCAGGTCGCCGACTTTATCAAGGAAAGACTCGGCATCGCGGACTAGGCTTTATACGCCTCTATGAGCTTGTTTATATCTTCGAGCGCATCCAGGCCCTTGAGCATCTCCAGGGTGCGCTCCGCCACCGCGGCGTTGATGATGCCGCCTACGCACTCCAGGTACTTATCGTCGATCTGCTCTTCGCTCATGGGATTTCCCGGTTCCCCCAGTGGTTTCTCCGCCTTGCCCGCGGCCTTGCGTCCCCCCGCGAGGGTCACGGTCACCTCGGAGGCGAAAGGACTGGAGATATCCCCTTCCAGGTCCTGCCAATCGAACTTGGCGATGGTCCGCACCACCGGGGCGGAGGAGACCACCTCGTCCCGGAACTGGCCGATCCCCACCTTGCCCTCCAGGAGGGCGGAGGTGACGCAGAACTCCAGGCTGAACTTGCCCTCCGTGCCGGTCTGCGGTTCGTGGTAGGTCAGCACCGAACGCAGCCAGGCGGGCACCCGGCATTCCACGCCCTCGATCTCGGCGGCGTCGATGCCGCCTCCCTTGAGTGCTTCCTCCCGCGCTGACAGCGCCGCGTCGATGGCACCCTGGGGACCGCGGCAGCAGGGATAGGGTTTGTAAGAGAGCCCCGGGTCGAGCAACTCGTAGGGCTCGCCCAGCGTGTCCAGGAGCTCCTGGGCCTTTTCCTGGTCATCGGAGAAGGCCCGCGCGAAACCGTTCTCGCCGTAGAGGACATCGGGGTTGGAGGTGAACCCCCTGGCGGCGAGCTGGGCCGCCATGAGGCCGTTCATCGCCGCCATCCCCGCGTGCAGGGGCTTGGTCATGGTCCCGAAATTGGCGCGCAGGCCGTTGGCCAGGGAGCAGGATATACCGAGGGCGTAGGCCATCTGCTCCTCGTCCAGGCCGAGGAGCTTGCCACAGGATGCGGCTGCCCCCAGCGCCCCCAGGGTGCTGGTGTGATGCCACCCCAGCATGTAGGAATTGCCGCCCAGGGCCGCGCCTATCTTGGCCGCCACCTCCAGCCCGGCCACGTAGGCGAGCAGGCAGTCCTTCCCCGAGGAGGAGAGCCCCTCCCCCACGGCCATGATGGCCGGCACCAGGGCGACCGAGGGATGCCCCATCATCCTGAAGCTGACGTCGTCGAAGTCCAGGGCATGGGCGGCGGTGCCGTTTGCCAGGGCGGCCCAGGCCGCGGAGCTCTTCTTGCAGCCGTAAAAGAGGGTAGCCTCCGGCTTGCATGCCATGGACTCCACCCACTCCGCCGCGATGCGCGAACAGTCGTCCTCCAATCCCGCCACGGTTACGCCCATGCAGTCGATGATGGGCACCTTCGCCGCCTCGACCACCTCCGCAGGTAGCCCGTCGTAAGCGAGCCCGCATACGAACTTCCCCACCTCGATCAATTCGTTCATGTGATCCCCCTCCTTATCATCAGTGGCTTAAAGCGCCGGCTCCTCGATGATCGCCATGCACGCACTTGAGTGATCCAGGATACATGGCGGTAGCGTCAATCCTTAAGGGTCCCTTCTTTGCGCCCTTCCCCCATGTTCTCTTTCGAAAACCATGACATCCCTCGGATGCACTAGGACATCCGGCTTGAACGCCACACCGGTCAGGTTTCCTGGCGACAACTACGCCGGTCGAACCGCCAACCTCACGTGGACGCCTGCCTAGATCGCCACGTCGCTCTGCTCCTCGCGACAAGCGTGTCGATTGAACGGCTGACCCCATATGGACGGTTGGCCCCCTTGTGGACGTTTGAATAACAACGATATTAACAGAGTGCCAACAGGCTGTAAAGCCGTGCCCCCGCAACAGTTTTTCTTTTATTGACGCCGGATTGCGACTCTTCCCTCCGCATGCGGTCAATCCTTAACTTTAGGCGATGTGTACGAATTTACTTTACATGGGGTGAACGATATTACATAATGCTTTGCATGGGCTGATCGATGTCGATGGATTGACCGGGGGGGCTTTACGCAGCCGGAAGCATTGCTCTATAATCGCCCCGTATCTGCGGGGGAAACGACTTGCACTCATCGCACTACCGTTCCTGGCATCGATGGTTCACGGCATTATGATGGCATATATTCCCGTATGTTTCGGGGAAGAGACCAGGGGGTGAGGTTTATGAACGTCGGTAACTGGGCGGTGAAGAGGGCCAGGTTCCCTCTCACCAAGGACAAGGCGGCCTTCATCAGCGGTGAGGAGAGCTACACCTACGAGGAGTTCAACCGGCGGGTCAACCGCGTGGCCAACGGTCTGCTCCAGGCCGGCCTCGTGAAAGAGGACCGCGTCGCGGGGATGTTCTTCAACTGCAACCAGTTCATGGAGATCTACTTCGCCTGCGCCAAGGCCGGTTTCATCTACATACCCCTCAACTTCCGGCTCACCCCGGTCGAACTCTCCGAGATCTTCAAAGATACCCGGACCCGGGCGCTCTTCTTCCACAGCGAGTTCACGGAAGCCATGGAGGAGCTGCTCCGGCTGTACGAGGGCCCCATGGAGGTCGTGGCCGCGGTCGGGGACAGCATCCCCGCATTCGCGTTGGACTACGAGGAATGGATCGCGGGCTTCGGCGACGCGGAGCCCGAGGTTCCCGAACCGCCCGGCCTGGAAGACCCGCAGCTCATCATGTACACGTCGGGGACCACGGGAAAGGCCAAGGGTGCGGTGCTCCCCCACCGCAAGACCTTCTGGAACACCTTCAACGATGCCCTGGAGTTGCTCTTCGATGTCGACGCCGTCTCCCTGGTTGCCATCCCTCTCTTCCACTCGGGCGGACTGAATATCATCACCATGCCCACCTTCTATACCGGGGGGACGATCATCCTGCAGAAGTTCTGGAACCCCGAGGAGACCTTGCAGATCATCTCGGAGCACAAGGTCACCCATTTCGGGGCGGTGCCCACCATGCTCCAGATGATGCTGGATGTCCCCAGCTTCGAACAGTACGACCTGAGCTCCCTCAGAGGCGTGGGCATCGGCGGCTCCCCTGCGTCCAGGGAACTCCTCGACCGCATCGTGGAGCAGATGAAGGTCCCCCTGCTGATACAGGTTTTCGGCTGCACTGAGACCTCCATCGTTCTTTCCTGCTCCAATATGGAAAAGATAGGAAGTGCGGGCATCCCTATGTTCCATTCCGAGGTCAAGGTGCTAAACGAGGACGGCGAGGAGGTAGTGCCCGGCTCCGGGGAGGTGGGAGAGATCTGCTCCCGCGGCCCCTACGTCATGCTGGGTTACTGGAACATGCCGGAGGAGACCGCCGAGGCCATGAAGGACGGCTGGTTCCACTACGGCGACCTGGCAACGGTGGACGCGGACGGCTACATCTACATTGTGGACCGCAAAAAGGATATGATCATCAGCGGCGGCGAGAACGTCTATCCCGCCGAGGTGGAGAAGGCGCTCATGGAGCATCCCAAGATCCAGGACGTGGCGGTCATCGGGATACCGGACGTGAAATGGGGCGAGGTGGGCCACGCCCTGGTGCTCCTGGAAAACCCGGACGACCCCGTCAGCCTGGAGGATATAGATGCCTTCTGCGAGGGCCAGCTGGCCCGCTACAAGATCCCCAAGAAGGTGACCATCGTGGAGGCCATACCCCGGACCCTTACCGGCAAGATCCTCAAGAAGGAACTGCGCAAGCAACACGCGGTTTAGAAAGGGGCAGGGCGGGACACGGCAATGAGACGTGAGCGCAAAAGAGCATGACCTTTCATAAGAACCAGACGATATGGTTGCAGGTATCCCGTCCTCCGGTTTACATCACGATAACGAGAAGGAGTGAACCATGAACGAAGAAGCGGAACTCCTGGTCGAGAGAAAAGACGACCTGGCCATACTCACCCTCAACCGTCCCCAACGCAGGAACGCCCTCTCCTCGACCCTGCTGATCTCACTGGCCAAGGCCTTGGGTGACCTGGCAGCGGAAGGAGGGGTGCGCTGCGCCATCCTGCTGGGCGCCGGCGAGAAGGCTTTCTCCGCGGGCATGGACCTCTCCGCCCTGCCCGAGGGCGTTCCCGCGGACATTCAGAAGCAGATCGAGTCCAAGGGACCCCTGCAGTTCGGGCTGGACGCCATAGAGGACTGCCCTTTCCCGGTCATCGCCATGATCCGGGGCTACTGCGTGGGTGCCGGCTGCGAGACCAGCATGGCCTGCGACCTGCGGGTGGGCGCGGAAGGCTGCCGCATAGGCATGCCCCCGGCGCGATTGGGCATCGTGTACCCGCCGGAGGGGCTCCATCGCTTCCTGCGTAACCTCGGCTACCCCACCACCAAGAAGGTCTTCTTCACCGCCAGACTCTTCGAGGCAGACGAGGCGCGGGAGATGGGTATGCTCGACTACCTGGTACCCGGGGACGATCTGGAGGGATTCACGGAGCAACTGGCCCGGGACATCGCGGCGAACGCACCTATCTCTGTGGCCGGGCACAAGAGATCGTTGCGCATCCTGAGCAGGATGGCGCCCCTCACCGAGGAGGAGAGGGAGGAGGTCAACGCCATCATGGGGAGAGCCCTGATGAGCGAGGACGCCATGGAGGGCATCACGGCTTTCCGGGAGAAGCGGGACCCCACGTTCAAGGGAAAGTAGTGACTGAGTCATAACTCTGTCGCTGCCCGCGCAGGTGGGAAGAGGACCCAGTGCGGGAAGCAGCGCGTTATCGCAGCCCCCACCTCTTGCTCTACCGGAAAACCTCAGCCCCCGTTCAAAGGACGCCATGCCGAGTCTGCCTCACAAGACCCGCTTGCGGCAGCTGAATAAAAGAACCCGGGTTTGTATTTAAATCGCAAATAACTCTTGCTATTTTCGTTCACCTTTACTAAAATAAGGATAACGACATCCGGCAATCTAGCAGGTATTATTCGCAAAAGTTAATAACTGGTTACTAAACTTCGGTAAGCGATATCCCAGTCTGGATGGGCTTTTCGGAAAACTGAATAAAGTGAAGAAAAACATTTGAAAAAGGCGTATTCTCTCCACAGCTCGCTCTGCTAGATCCGCAGCAAACACTCGCACTATTCGCACCACTTTCCTCCAGGCTTATGAATATAAGGCCGCAGGTTACGAAGGAATGGGCCGCAAAGAAGAGGTTTTAACGGATAAGCGTTACGTGGAAAAGGGGGTAGATGGAAACCGACTGACGAGGAGCCATCTTTCCGGCTTTCTATGAGAAGTCAAGGTCATCAAAAGCAGGGATGCTTCAGGGTATGAGGCGAGAAAAGGGGGTAAGTTATCATGTCGGCAGTAGAGATGCGCTCTATCGAGGATATCGAGAAGAGCGGGCAATGGTGGTGGTGGGCCGAACACAAACGGTCGCAGAGGCTCGACTATCTGCGCAAGGCGATCTGGAAGAAGGGGGCCAAGGGCTCCGGGTATAACCCCGGGGTCAAGCTGGACCTGGAGAGGGCACTGCTCTTCACCGAGGCCTTCAAGGCCAACGAAGCGGACAGCCTGAGGATGCGCTACGCCAAGGCGCTGGCCAACGTGTTCGACAACATCACCATCTTCATCCAGGACAACGCGCAGATCATGGGGTACCTGGGCTCACGCCCCCATACCATCATCTGGCATCCGGAGATCCTCTTCCTCATGAACGAGGACCTCTACAACGACCGCACCGTCATCCCGGACCCGGAAGACGAGAACC
>CAYHAT010000241.1:0-5977 GCA_964354675.1 uncultured Actinomycetota bacterium
GTAGGGGACGGGACCCTGGGCTTGGACGAGATCGGCCGCATGGCGGGCAAGCCGGTGATCAGTATGCCCCCAGCGCTGCTCTATCCCTCCATCGACCTGCTGTGGAATCTTCACTTCCCACTGATAGAGGGGAACTCTGGAGCGCTGGACTACATGCGCTATCCCTGGAACGCGTCAGACGACAAGACCCGGGAAACCCTTGAACTGGGATCACGCCGCTCCTCGAGGGATGTCTTCCAGACCATGCTGGAGAGCAAAGGCAGGCGGGCACGGGGTTAGCCGAGACGGCAAGCTCGGCGGAGGTTTCCGAAGCCAGGTTTTCATCCTGCATAAGAGTCAATAAACCAAGTGTAAGATATAATGCCCGCATGGGATGAGGTTTACATGGCGGGGAGGGGAGCGTAAAGATGGCCGGTTCATGGTTCAGCGAGGCGGAGATGGCGGAGATGGCCACCCCGGTCGTCAAGCGCATCAAGAAGGCGATCCGAAACGGCGAGAGGGACAGGGCTATAGCCCTCTGCGACGACCTCAAAGAGGAGAGGATACTCCTGCACGACTTCTTCGCAGATGGCACCACCGCCCTCTTCACCTGGGTGGGAGAGAACCTGGGCGAGGAGACGCTCTACGGCATGTTCACCTACTGCTTCGAGAAGAGCGCACAACGCCAGATCTTCGACCTCATGAACATGGACATGAACCGGGGGTTGGAGGCGGAACTGTTGGTGAGGGGATGCTGGGTGGCCCACTCCTGCAGCGGCGCGGGGGAGCACCCCGGCGCCTTCCGCCTGGAGGAGGACGACGAGAAGTTCACCTTCATCATGGACCCCTGCGGCAGCGGGGGGCGCCTGTGGCGTAAGGGAGCCTACGAACCTCCTCGTGGTCTCGCCGTCACCTCCAAGGCTTACCCCTGGTCCTTCAACCGCGAAGGGCTTCCCTACTACTGCGTGCACTGCACCTTCCTCAACGAGTCCATGCCCATGCGGTACCTGGGGTTTCCCACCTGGCCGGTGGACCCTCCGGCCAGTGACGAGGACGAGTGTCGTTGGTATATATATAGAGACAAGTGGGGGGTACCCCAGAGCTACTACGACCGCTATGGACTCCGGAAGGAGAAGGAAGCCGCGGTTCCCGAAGACGGCGGGGACGGGGAACGTTGGTTTACCCCGGAGCAGATAAAGGACCTAGTGCGGCCCACCCCGGATCGTATCAGGGAGAGGCTGGATAGGGGCGATACAAGAGGAGCCCTGCGCATCGCCCGCGAGATGGGAGGAGAGTTCTTTTTCCTCCACAGCCTCTACGTGGGGATGGTCGTCTCCGTGCTCGATTTCATCGCCAGGCGGGCAGGCGAGGAAGGGCTCGGAGAGGCGCTCTCGTTCCTTTACGAGAAATGCATCGCGGAGCAGGTCGTGCCGCTGGCCAACGGTCTCGACCGGCGTGAAGCCCTGCGCTTCATCATCCACAACTTCTTCCTCGCCGACCTCAGCGGCGGGGCCGGCTTTCCATCGGCCAAGTTCAGCGTCAACGAGGACGCGAACGGCGTAACTGTGATCCTCGACCCCTGCGGGAGCGGCGGCAAGTTGCTCCGCCACGGTTCTTATAATCCTCTTGGGGGAGTGAGAAAGGCGGTGGAGGGCATGGAGAACAAAGCCATGCAGCTGACGGTCAAACTCCCACTTCCACGCGGACTTCTGGAGTTCGCCATGCCCTACACCATCGACTTCTTCTGCGAGATGCGCAGGCCGGCGGGTATGGGCGTCACTTCCGCAAGCCACGACTGGAGCGGGCACCGCAAGGGGATGCCTTACTACTGCTGCCTGTGTACCGCCTTCATCGACGCGGCCGGCGTCGACTGGCTGCAGGTGTTCCCACCCGAGGGCCGTTGGCAGCCATGCGTCTGGCGCGCCAGCAAATAGACGGGTCGGGAGAACGCTGTTGTCGCTCCCGGATTCGTTGACCTTGTTGGGAGTGTGCATCCAAGTCATGCCGCCTCCCGAGCCATATTGCCCTCAAGTCGTGAGTACTTCCGGGCGAGGGAACAATAGGATGGCCAGGATGCAGCGAGGACTATGAGGTAGTCATGAACGAGTTGGAACTGTGCCCGGGCTGCGGTGTACCGCAGGAAGTGGTGAAACTCGAATATGACCTCGGGGAAGGGACCTATACCAACCCGGACACGGGCTGGAGGATGGCCGCCTTCGGGCCCTTTGCCATCGACGCCATATTCGATGACCTGGAGGCGGAACTGGGCGCGGCCATCCCCGAGACGGTCATCGAGGCTCAGAGGAGATATATCAAGTCGGCATGGGGCGTGGAGAGATGGAACAGGTCCGGCGCGACCTTCCAAAAGATGATAGCCCTGCGAGGCCTCGGCAACCAGGTGGAGTTCGAGGGCGACCGCAACCACCTGACCATGAAGATCGAGAACTCCTGCCTCCACCTGCCTATAATCGGGACCATTCAGGCCCTGGTGGAGATGGCCTACAGGGCGGAGGGCTCCAGCTGCGAGTGGGAGCTGGCGGATGACGGCGACCTGAACCTGACCATCAGTGTAAAACGCTGATCGTATCAGTTTTTGATTCCAGACGTACAAGTGCCAGGCTCCGAGACGCACATCTATTCTTTCAGGAGATCAATAAGATCGCCTGGTTGTATCCCCACTATATAAAAGGGTGATCCCGATACGTCGAGAATCAATGTATAGAGCCGTTTAACGGGGCTGTTCGAGGAAGGGCTCTGAGATGATAGAAGTATGTGAAAAGTGCGGTGTTCCCACCATGGTCAGCAGTGGGCTCAAGTGGGAGAACAACGGGGTCATATCCCTCACCTCCTCACCCAGGAACCGCATGGTCCTCTTCGAGTCGGAAACCATCGATAACCTATTCCAGGGCATCGAGGAACTCATCGGCATGCCCATAGAACACATCGTCATCGAGAGCAGATGCCGCGAGACGAAGAGATATATCGAAAGGGCCTTCCCCCCGGAAGTGCGCAAGATAATAGACAGCAAGGAATCGAGCCTGGAGGATCGCATCTCGAAGATGTCACCGGAGGAGAAAGAGACGCTGTTCGCCACCATGAAGGTCATCACCCAGAGCATCATCGATATTGCCAAGAACTATGGGTATGGGGATCAGAGGTTGAGCGAATTGTGGGAGCGCGGTGAAGATTTTCCCTGGCGGGTCCAACTGGTACGAGACCCCTACTCGATCCTCTTCACAGCTGCCGATAACCTGGGCTCGGTGGAGGCCTTCGAAGGGGTCGACATGCAGGTGAAGTACGAGCGTACCGGCGAGGAGGCATACAGGACCGAGGTCTACCCGGGCGAACACTCCCTGGAGTTCAAGGAGAGGCTCAAGCGGAGGCGCTACGACTTCAAGCCGGGCGAAATAACCTACGAGCGCTGCCCCGAATGCGGTATCCCATTGACCGTATCCAGACGCTTCTGGGACCTGGACAGGGGCACCATAACCGATCAGGAAACGGGAAGGAGGATGGCTATCTTCGGCCCCTTCTCCGTGGATTCCATCTGCGACGACCTGGAGATGGAGCTGGGAGATGCTATCCCTGATACGGTCATCGAGGCCACACGGCGCTATATCAGGAAGGCATGGGGAGTGGACGACTGGAACCGGGACGGCCTTACTTTCCAACAGATGTTAGCCGTGCGCGGCTTGGGGAACATCGTCCACTTCGAGGGTGGCCATGACCACCTGGACATGGTCATCGAGAACTCCTGCCTCTACCTGCCGATAATCGGGACCATCCAGGCCCTAGTGGAGATGGCCTACCGCGTGGAGAGCTCCTCCTGCGAGTGGGAGCTATCCAAAGACGGCGACCTGAACCTGACCATCAGAGTGAAGCGCTGAGCCGTGTGTTAAGATTGTAGGAGTACAAAAAGGGGGAGCCGGTAGCAAAGGGGGGCCTAAAACGAAGAGGTATATCCTCAACCTCGTATCTTTCCTGATCATCGCCCTGCTCATCCTGTTGGCGGGCTGCTACACGCCCGGCGGGCCGGTTCCCGAGGAACCCTACCCGTCGGTGGAGCGCGCCTGGACGCAGGAGGAGGTGGATGCGGCAGTCTCGGTCGAGGAAGTGTCCATCTACTCGCCGGCACCCCGGGACAACGGCGTACCGCCTGAGGTCGCCGACGAAATAACCTTCCTTCGCTTCCGCTCCCGCTCGGCAAGCGATGACCCTGCCGCCGCCGCCGTCCTGGTGGTCATGCCCGGGCTCTACTGCGGCAGCAATGCCTTCTGGTACCTGGGCCGTCAGATGGTGTACATGGCTATGCAGGAAGGGTCAAACCTCGAGGTATGGGCAGTAGAACGCCGGCCCAACCGCCTCGAGGACCTAACAGGCTTGAACGCGGCGGAACGAGCGGGCGATGCGGACCTGGCCATCGATTACTACAACAACAGCATCCCGGTAGGCGGCAAGACTTTCGGCGGCTTCCTTGACGACGCGTCTGCGCCTTACCTCTCGGAGTTCGGCATGAGGCTGGTGATGGAAGACGTCTACAAGGTCATCACCACCATGATCCCCGACCCCGAGGTGCGCCGCAGCAAGGTCTTCGTAGGCGGGCACTCCCTGGGCGGGCCCCTGGCCCACATCTTCGCCGCGTGGGATTTCGACGGCGACCCGGCGACCCTGGACGACGCCGGTTACAGGAACTGCGCCGGGCTGGTGGGGCTGGACGGGGCTCTCTCCCTGACCATGGGGATGATGGAGCCAGCCGCGGAAGCGTTACCAGAAGAGCCACCGGCCGAAACCGACGATGACGGCATGGAGGCCTATTACGCGGAACTCGTACAGGGCCTGCGCAATGGTACCGTACCGCGTATCTTCCCTCTCCTGACACCCGATGCGCCCATAATGATGGAACTCGCCGCCATGGAGGCTGACCAGAGGCCGGAGGAGGAGTCGACCCTGCTGGATAAGGTGCCCGAGACGGAGCTGGTCGACGTCATGCTCAAGCTGCTCCACTCCCGCTCCCTCGACCACTTCCTGGTCCACGTTCCGGATATCACAGATTTTCGCTACACCAACGAGGCCCTGCTGGGAGTGATCCTCGACGATAATTTCATGCCGGTGAAGATCGTTCAGGCCAGCATGGGCTTTCTCGCGGGCGGGGCCGTAGTGCGCAAGGATTTCCCCCTGCCCAGAAACCTGGCGCAGATACCGCTCCTGGGCGATATGCTGGGTTCGTTCATCAGCCTGGATGGCCTCTTCATCGCCAACGATGCCGGGCCCTCCTATTTCGAGCTGGGTAAGGGACCGCTCTACAGATGGGTCGACTTCGATCAGGTCGGCCGGGCTTCCTACCCCGCGTACAAGGATACGCAGGGTTCCCTCACCTACACCACTATGATCGAGGAGGTCTCGGATATCAGGGACGTGGCCCAGGTGGTGTACAAAGGCTCCTCCAACCTCATCGAGTGGTATTTCACCACGCGCCTCATGGTGGACATGATGGCGCTGCTCTTCCCCTTCGCGCCGGAATACGGGCTGAACTATCTCCATGCCGCGCGCCTGGGAGAACTGCCCCAGATCGAGATCATGGCCGGGAGCAACCTCAATCCCTTCTCGCAGGGCACACCTCCGGGAGAGCGCCTGGTCCTGGAGGGTTACAACCACATCGATGTGCTCACCGCCGCCGCCGACCGGCCGTCCCTGCGGGAGAATGAAGCCTTCGCCCCCATCATCGACTTTATGCTGGAGAACAGCTCGACACCCTGACGGAAGAGCGCCGCCGGACACAAGATCCCGGGTTGAACAGTCCTCGTTATCGAGGTCCTATCACATTACATCGGTTCCATTGCCAGGATATGATGTCGACACTTGGCACGAAGGATTATTCATACCGTGAACGATTATTATGCAAGGTCTGCATGGATTTAAGGTCTCGGATCTCAAATAATATGGGGTTCTTCTGCGAGAAGTGTGGGCAAATGGAGATGATAACCGGGGCAACACTTTG
>CAYHAT010000242.1:0-1957 GCA_964354675.1 uncultured Actinomycetota bacterium
ACGTAGCCACAACCAGACCGGGCATCCCAAGGCCATATCCATATCCCGAGGGGGTGAGGGCATGAGAAACGTAGCCGTAGTGGGCGTGGGCATGAACAAGCACACCTCCAAGCGCCGCGAGGTGAACATCCCCGAGATGGTCTACGAGGCGGTGAAGATGGCCATCTCGGGGATGTTCACCACCTCGTAGACAATCTCGGGGATGAGATGGTCTACGAGGCGGTGAAGATGGCCTTCTCCGAGACCGGCCTCACCCCCCGGGACATCGACGCCGTGGTCACCGGCAACATGCCCGGCTTCGAGGGTATCAACACCCCGGAGCTGTGGGGGGCGGGATACTGGGGCGGCTACGGCAAGCCCATCCTGCGCATCACCACCGGCGGTACCACCGGTTCCTCGGTGGCGCAGGGGGCCTACTACATGGTGGCTTCGGGCCTGTGCGACACCGTGCTCACCCTGGCCTTCGAGAAGCAGTCGGACGGCGACACCACCATGGGCCTCAACTCGGTGGCCCTGGGCGACTTCGCCAGTGTGTTCGCCTATGGGGCGGACGTCCCCACCCTCACCGCCTCCCTGGGGGGCGCCATCGGGCTCTATGTTTACCAGGCCATGGTCTACATGCGCCGTTCGGGGTGCACCATCGACCATATCGACCGCGCCGCGGCCATGCTGAGGAGCAACGCCTGCAAGAACAGGTTCGCCCACCTGCAGCAGGCGGGGGTGACCGCGCAGGACATCGCGGCCACCCAGATGATCTCCTACCCCCTGCGCTACGGCCACACCTGTCCCGCCTCAGACGGGGCATGCGCCATGATCCTCACCACCGAGGAGAAAGCCGCGAAGCTCGCCAGCCGCCCGGCGTGGATCAAGGGCTGCTCCTCGGCCAGCGAGGAGGCGACCTCCCTCGGGCTCTTCGGCGGTGGGTCCATCAACATCGACCCGGCGGAGCAGCGCTCCTGCAAGCTGGCGGCCAACAAGGCCTACGCACTGGCAGGCATCGCGGACCCCACGCGGGAGATCGACCTGGCCGAGCCCTACATACCCTTCGCCCACCTCCTCTTCATCTACTTCGAGCGGCTGCTGCTCTGCCCCGAGGGCGAAGCGCCCCACCTCTTCGATGAGGGGGTTATGGAGATCGAGGGGACCATCCCCACCTGCCCCTCCGGCGCGGTGGTGTCCACCAACGCCATCGGCGCCAGCGCCATGGAGCGCATCGCCGAGTGCGCCCTGCAGATCATGGGCAAGGCGGGCGAGCACCAGGTCCCGCGTGACGTGCACAACGCCGTCGCCCACGGGCTGGGCGGCGCGGCCAACCTCAACGTGGTCACCGTGCTGGGCGACCAGCCGAACAGGGGGTGATGGACATGGCCGAGAAGAAAGAACACATGGTCACCACGGGCCAGTGGCCCCTGAGCGCCTACCGCTGGAAGACGGAGCGGTTCCTTGACCGTTACGTGCAGGGGCTGAAGGAGAGGAAGCTGCTGGGGCTGCGCTGCGCCGACTGCGGGACCATCTATGTCCCCCCCATGCCCATCTGTGCCCGCTGCCATTCCAAGCTGCGCCTGGAGCGGGACGAGGACTGGCTCCCGGTCAGCCAGCAGGGCACGGTGATCACTTACACCGTTACCTATACCGATGTCGCGCCCGGGGGCCTGAGGGTACTCTCCCCCGAGGAGAGGAGGATCTTCGTACTGGTGCAGCCCGACGCGGTGGACACCCATATCCTGCTGGAGCTCAAGGAGAGCAACGAAGAGGAGGTGCACGTGGGCATGCGCGTCCAGGCCGTCTTTGCGGAGGAAACGAAGGGCGTCCTGGCCGACCTCGCCTGCTTCAAACCCGTCCGCTAACCGCAACGGCGAGGAGGCATCGGAATATGTCATTGCGATTAGGCCGACCCATCACTGTCATTGCAACCGAGGTGATACTGTCATTGCGACCGAGGTAGTACTGTCATTGC
>CAYHAT010000242.1:2057-5930 GCA_964354675.1 uncultured Actinomycetota bacterium
TCCGGACGTTGAGCGTGGTCCGTACGAGATCGCTTCGCCTGCGCTCGCGATAACCTAAACTGGGTACTCGCGAAAACGCCGCTACCGTCATACGACCAAGGGGGGGTAAGAATGGCTGAGCTAAGTTCTTTGGAACACAACCTGTTGCACCGGGCGAACATCGGGGACCTGCCCCGCAAGATCGCCATGCGCTACCCGGAAAAACCGGCCCTGGTCTGCCTGGACGAGACCATCACCTTCCGGGAGTTCAACGACCGCTGCTGCCGCATGGCCCACGCCTTGCTGGAGCTGGGCGTGGAACCAGGCGACCGCGTGGCCTTCCTCACCCACAACTGCCTGGAGTACCTCTACGGCTGGATGGCCCTGGGCAAGATCGGGGGCATCTCCGCCCCCCTCAACTTCATGCTCAAGGGGCCGGAGATCGAGTACATCATCAACCACGCCGAGCCGAAGCTCTTCTTCGTGGAGGACATCCTGGTCCCCACCGTGCAGGAAATATCTTCCAACCTCAAGAGCGTGGAGAAGTTCGGCTTCATCCCGGTGACCGCCGGGGGTGAGGCGCCCACGGGCTGGCTGGACGCGGGCAAACTCCTCGAGGACTCCCGGGACACCTCCGAGCCACTGGTGGAGGTGGACGACGAGGACGTGGCGACCATGATCTACACCAGCGGTACGGAGGCCCTTCCCAAGGGGGTGATGCTCACCCACCGCAACCACTTCTTCGCCCTCATGAGCTCCCCCTCCGACCTCAACGTGGGCAAGGATGACGTGGCCCTGCTCTCCATCCCCCTCTACCACGCGGCCGCCAAGTATCTCTTCCTCACCGCCATGAACGTCGGGCTCACCATGATCTTCGAGTACGCCCCCAACCCCATCGAGATCCTCGAGCTCACCAAGAAGCACCGCGTGACCTACTGGGTATACCCGCCCACCCTCTACCAGATCCTCCCCAGCATGCCCGACTTCGAAGCATATGACCTCTCATCCCTCGAGAAGTGCATCGCCTTCGGTGCCTACATGCCGGCGGCCCTGCTCGAGCAGTGGAAGGGCATCGTCCCCCAGGCGGAGTGGAGGAACTACTACGGGCAGTCGGAGTCCTTCTGCCTGGGCTCCACCTTGCAGCCGGAGGACTTCGAGCGCAAGATCACCTCTATCGGCACCCCCCACATCGGCACCGAGATCAAGATCTTCGACGATGACGACAACGAGGCCCCCGCGGGCGAGGTGGGCGAGATTGTGATGCGGGGTCCCTTCGTGATGAAGGGCTACTACCGCGACGAGGCCAAGACCGCGGAGACGCTGCGCGGAGGCTGGCTGCACACCGGGGACCTGGGCAAGTTCGACGGGGAGGGAGCCCTCTACTTCGTGGACCGCAAGAAAGACATGATCAAGAGCGGCGGGGAGAACGTCTCCTCCCTGGAGGTCGAAGGGGTGCTCATCAAGCACGACAAGGTGATGCAGGTGGCGGTGATGGGCATGCTCCACGAACACTGGGGAGAGTCGGTCACCGCGGTGGTGGTTCCCTATCCCGGGGTGGAGGTCAGCGAGGAGGAGATCATCGCCTACGCCAAGGAGAACCTGGCGGGTTACAAGGTGCCCAAGCAGGTACTGGTGATGAGCGAGGTGCCCGTCACCCCCAGCGGCAAAATATTAAAGAGGTTGCTCCGGGACCAGCTCTTGAAGGAATAGTGATGGAGCCAGCCCTTAACATTCAACGTGATCCAGGAATAGTGATGTGGTCAAGACAACCGACCAAGGAGGAGTAGACCATGCCGTACGACTACGAGCTGATCAAGGTGGAAGTGAGCGACGCCGTCGCCACCATGACCCTCAACCGCCCCCCCATGAATCCCATGAGCGTGCAGCTCTTCTGGGAGATCGGCCAGTGCGCCCGGGAGCTGTCCGCGGACGACGCGGTGCGGGCGGTGGTCATCACCGGCGGGGAGAAGGTCTTCTCCGCCGGGGCCGACATCACGGAACTGATCCAGGCGGGCCCCATCGACGTGGTGAAGAGCGTGCGCGCCGTCCAGGCCAACTTCTGCGCCGTCGAGGACATACCCAAGCCCACCATCGCCGCCATCAACGGCTTTGCGGTGGGGGGAGGCTGCGAGCTCTCCATCTGCTGCGACTTCCGCTTCGCCCACGAGGGCGCCCTCATCGGCCAGCCGGAGATGCTCCTAGGGGTCATCCCAGGGGCCGGGGGCTGCAACCGCCTTCCCCGCCTGGTGGGGCCGGCCTGGGCTAAGGAGATCATCTATTCCGGCAAGATCTACACCGCCCAGCAGTGCCTGGACATGGGCCTCGTACAGAAGATAGTCACGGGCGAGGACTCGGTCATCGCGGTGGCCCAGAAGATAGCCGCCCGCTACGCCAAGGGGCCTGCAGTGGCCCTGGCCTTGGCCAAGCACGTCATCAACAAGGGCATGGAGTGCTCCATGGAGGAGGGGCTGATCATGGAGGCCCAGGGCATCGCGCTATGCTTCGCCTCCGAGGACCAGAAGATAGGCATGCGCACCTTCCTCGACGAAGGCCCCGGCAAGGCGAAGTTCGTCGGCAAGTAAAAGGAAGGGGGCCGTGTCTTCGATCTTCGGTTCCCCTGATGGGGTAAGATGGGGTCGTGTCTTCGATCTTCGGTTAAATGCAGCAGACCGAAGATCGAAGACACGACCCCATCTTATATGACCCCCAGGTCTAGTCTTGTTCACGCAGGAGTATCTCTGCCAGTTCGACCGGGTGCGAAATCATGCACGGGTGGTCAGAGTCCAATTCGAAATAGTCCCAGTTGTCCCGTTCCGCATTCTGGATGACCTTCTCGAAGACCGGCTTGCCGATGGCGATAAACTCGCTGCGCGTGCAGTGGACGTAGGTCTTCGGCATCTCTCTTATCTTCTCTTCATCGAAGCAGAGTGGTTCGAGGAACGGGGGGTCCTGCGGCAGCCCGTACGCTTCAGAGGTGATACCAAGAGGTTCGAACATCCCGTAGAGCGACATGCCGTTTACGGGAACCGCACAATCGACATATATCAGGTGTTTGATGCTTTCGGGTATCCTGTCCGCAACCCCCGTGATAACCAGCGAGGCGTAACTGTGACCCACCAGAATAATGCCGTTCAAGTTCTCATCATCGATGAGTTTGCATACCTCGGTGATATGCTCGCCGAGAGTGGAGTTCTCGGGCTTGGACAGGGAGGGCGCATAGACTCTGTGACCGTGTTCTTCGAGCAGGGGAACTACCTTGTCCCATAGGCTACCGTCCCTCTGACCACCGTGTACCAGAACGTAATCTGCCATCACCAGTGCCCCCTATTCATCTCTGCCAGCGCAATAATCTTACCACTTATCGTTTAAAGCCAAAGGGGTCGTGTCTTCGATCTTCGGTTCCCCGTCCCCGTCCCTGTCGCATACCGAAGATCGAAGACACGACCCCATTACGGATGAGAGCTTACGGAGTGTAGCCCACCACGTCGTGGCCGCCGGACCACTTGCCCTGGAAGTTGAAGTACATCGGCCTCTCCACGATCACCGGTTGGTCCGAGGATACCTCGGCCGAGATGGAGAGATTGGCTCCCGCATCCGCGTTCACCGGCACGGTGTAGCGGGAGTTGGGAGGGATGGGGGGCTGGGGTTTGACTATGGGCGCCCCTCCACCCTGCGGATAATAGGTTATGGTAATGTTGGCTGCGCTCATCCCCGGATTCTGGATGCACAGCCACTCCTCGAAGCCGTCCCCGGTATAGCCCTCGGCGAAGAACCACTCCCGGGCGCTGCCGGTGGCCCCGATGACGCAGTGCCCCCCTGTCCAGCCCCAGGCCCCCATGCCCTGGTAGGAGAAGTACATGGGGCGCTCGGCCAGGAAGGGGGAGGCGCAGGAGA
>CAYHAT010000243.1:0-1825 GCA_964354675.1 uncultured Actinomycetota bacterium
CCGCCCTTATGGGGGTTAACCTTTCACGCGTACCATATCTCTTCTTCTTCTAAGCCGACCCTTGCCGGCTCTGGCACGGTCCCAGGGTTGACCCCCAAAAGTGCCGCTCCGGTATCAGTCCTCCTCGGCGGAGATGGCGGCCCCGATGGCGCACGCCAGCTGCGGATCGAATGGGAAAACGTGGTACTCTCCCCTTATCTTCTCCCGCGCCGGTGTTGTAACCGAATCGTACTTGGCCACCCCGCCGGTGAACGTATAGTCGTCCTGGAAGCCGAACTTCAACGCCTGCGATATCATTATCTTTGCCACGGATTCGCATATCCCCGCCATGATATCTGCCGGCTCCACCCCTTCGTTGACGTGGGTGATGAGCTCGCTCTCCACGAACACACCGCATTGCGAGCTCACCGGGATCTTGTTCGTGGACCGTGCCGCGACCGCGTCCAGCTCGCCCGCACCGTAACCCAGGGCGTTGCCCATGACGGTGAGGAATTTTCCCGAGCCGGAGGCGCACTTGTCGTTGCGCATGAAGTCGATCACGCCGCCGTCCTCGTCCAGGAGGATGGAGGTGACGCTTTGCCCGCCCACGTCCAGCACCAGGTTGGCGCCGGGCACCAGGCGGCTCACCGCCTCACACAGGCACGAGATATCGTCGCGCCTCACGTCACCGAAGTCCACCAGCTCGGCACCGCGGCCGGTGACACCGATGCCGGCCAGCTCGTCCCGGGAAACCCCCGCCGCCTTGAGCACCCCGTCCACTATGATATCCACCTCTGCCGAGACGTTGCCGGTGGTGTCGATGACCTCCGCGGCCAGCAGCTTGTCGTCCTCCATCACCACTGCCTTGGTGAAAAGGCTGCCTATATCCAATCCCAGGTACTTCATCAGTTGCCTCCCATGCGCCGGGCCATGAGGGCCGCGCCCAGCGCCCCCACGATCTGCGAGTCCACGTTGTACTTGATGAGCCTGACGTTGAGCATGCGCTCCAGCTCGGCGCGCACCGCCACGTTCTTGGCCACGCCGCCGCTCATGGTGACCTCTTTCTCCAATCCCACGCGGCGCACCAGGGCGGCGACACGCTCTGCCATGGCCCGGTTGACCCCGGCGGCGATGTCGGCCTTGCTGTGGCCGCGCTGCAGGTAGTGGAGGACCTCCGTCTCGCAGAAGATGCTGCAGCGGCTGGAGAGCTCCAGGACTCCCTCCGCGCTCAGCGACACCGTGCCCAGCTCGTCCAGGGCTAGCCCCAGGGTACGCGCCTGTACCTCGAGGAAGCGCCCCGTGCCCGCCGCGCACTTGTCGTTCATCACGAAGTCGATGAGCTCCCCGCCGGGACCGACGCGGATCACCTTGGCGTCCTGCCCGCCTATATCTATGACCGTGCGCGCCTCGGGGACCAGAAAAGAGGCCCCCAGCCCATGGCAGGATATCTCGCTCATGTTGTCCTGGGACAGCCCCTCGGCCTGCACCTGCTCGCGCCCGTATCCCGTGCTCACGCAGAACCTGATGTCTTTCCAGGGGACGCTCCCCTCCTGGATGAGCATGTCCACCACTGCCTTGGCGGACTGCACCGGGTGGGGCTTCACCCCCATGCTCTTGAAAGCATGGATACCCTTGCCGTTGATCACCACCGCCTGGGCGGTCAACGAGCCCACGTCTATACCGGCGTAATACATCTCCTACCTCCCTCTGCTGCTGCCATTGTCATCAAGAGCGGCGAAGCGATCTCGACCGGATGAGATTGCCACGTCGCTTCGCTCCTCGCAATGACGTTTTCCTTCGCGTTTTTTGCTCAGCCCACCGCTTGGGCGGGGGTGCCGCGCTGTTT
>CAYHAT010000243.1:1925-5908 GCA_964354675.1 uncultured Actinomycetota bacterium
CCCACCGCTTGGGCGGGGGTGCCGCGCTGTTTTACCACATTCTTCACGAATTCCTCGATCAATTCCTGCAGGACGCTGATGGGGGTCATGCGCTTTATCCAGGAGTCGCCCTGCAATATCAATGTCGGTACTTTCTCCCTCTTCATCAACTCGCTGCGCACCACCGACGCCCCGCTCCAGGTCTGCTTGCATGAGTGATGACCGCAGTAGATGCAGCAGTCGGCATCCAGCTCTCTCACCGCCCAGGTGATGTCCTCCAGCCATTGCATGGACATGGAACTCGCGCCCATCTGCCGCGTCATGGGCATGTTGCGCGCGATCTCCGCCACTCCCCGCAGCATGGTCTCGCGCGAGGTCAGGTCGATCACCTGCGGGAAAATGAGGTCCAGCCCATCCCCCAGGTGAGTGATGCCGTTCTCCTCCATCCAGTTGAACAGCCCGCCCAGGTCGAAGTAGTAGCTGGTGTAGGTCCAGAGGGAACGGGCCACCTCCCGCTCCGCCGGGTACTCCCCCTTCTCCAGCCTCTCCTTGGCGGTGTCCACCATGGCCTGCATGGCCCCTACCGCCCCCTCCGTCCCCCACATGGTGTAACGGGCCGCGTAGGTTATGAGGGAGAAGAGGTTGGGCACGGGGCAGGGTGAGAACTTATGCAGGTCCCACAGCTCCCAGAAGAGCTCCGAGGCCTGGTTGGCGTAGCCGAGCACCGTCCGCATCCTGTCCTCGTCCAGCTTCTCCCCCAGGAACTCCTCCATCTCCTCCACCAGCTTGAAATAATACTTGTAGTACTGGTTTATGCCCCGCTCGCTGTTGTCCACCGGCTTCTCCAGGTAGATAAGGGGGATGTCCATATACCTCGCCAGGAACTCGTGGGTCTTGGAGTTGATGTCGCAGGAGCCGAAGCAGTCGGAGATGATCGCGTCCGGGGTGAAGTCCGACTCCGTCAACGCCGAGCCCACCTCGATCATGTTCGCGGAACAGGCGAAGTCCGGCAGGCCCAGCCCCATGGCATAGTCCCAGTACCTCTCCCCCTGTCCCTCCAGGGCCAGCACGCCCAGGCTCGAGAGCACCTCGCTGGTTATGGGCCAGGCCCCCTCGAAGCAGTGGACGATCTCCGGCGGGAAGTTGAAGGGTATCAGGAAGACCTTCTTCCCGCTCCGCTTCGCCTCGAACGCTGCGTCCAGCCAGTTTTTCGTCAACCGGAAAAACTTCATGCTGGCCTTCCTTACCCGGGGTTTAAAAAAGGCACCCAGGGTCTTGCCCAGCTCGGTGGGGAGGATATGCAGGATGCCCTCCACCTCCGCGTCGCTCATGCCGTCCGGCAGCAGGTCGACTATTCCGAATATCTCGTGCGCGCGGTTTATCAATCCTTCGTACGGCCGCATTTCCCTATGTGCCATCTCCGGTCACCCCCTGATCTTCCCATTCCGATGCCCAACTGAAAGGGAAATGCCCTGGCCTCGTTTCGGATACCCTACTAGTGGGGTCGTGTCTTCGATCTTCGGTTCTTCCAATAAATAAGCGCTGCTCAACGCAAAAACACGAAACCGAAGATCGAAGACACGACCCCCTATCGTCTGCCGTATCGGGGGGTTTATGCAACAGGCTCCTGACCCCATTTTATTTCCCCAGCCTTTCGAGGAAGGCCTGGACGCGTGTCTTGATGCGTCCCGTGTCGGCCTGCGAACCGTAGTCCTTCTCCAGCACCAGCACGGGTATGCCGGCCTTCTCCAGGTCCGCCCGCTGCGAGACCGCCTCCACCCCGTGCAGGTCGCAGAACTTGTTGTAGGTGATGATGGCCCCGTCCACGCCGGCCCTTTTCGCCGTATCCAGGATGTATGCGATGCGCCGGTCGTAGTCGGTGAACATGCGCGGACAGAAGAGGTGCCCCAGGTAGCGCTCGGCCAGCAGGTGCAGCGGGTCGCCACTCTCCCCCTCGCGGGTCCAGAAGGCCCGCGAGCCGAAGCAGAGAGCGTCGGCCGCGATGAGTGCCCCCGTGGACTCTATGTCCGCCATGAGGTCGATCTCGTCGGTGGCGCTGCCCAGCATGATCAACCGCGCCTTGTAATCCGGCGCCTTCGCCCCCGCCTTCTCTTTGAGCACTTCGTCGAGCATGGCCGAGAAGTCCTTGCCCATCATGGACGAGCCGGTGCACAGCACCTGCGTCACCTCGGCCCCGCTCACCGCCGGCGGCACCTTCTCGCGCAGGGCATAGAGCTGTTTGAGCTTCCCGTTCACCTCGTCGTAGGTGTCGATGGCCTCCCGCAGCTTGTCGTCGGTTATGTCCGCGCCGAAGAACTCGGAGATGGCATCGCGCATCAGCGCCAGCTCCTCGACGAAGTACTCCAGGGAGTCCTCGCGCAGGAAATGAGGCACCTTCAGGTAGTGAAAAAAATCGTAGGCCTTTACGTGCTGCCAGTTCTCGAACATGCCCCGCAGGTGGTCGCAGCCGTTTGTCTCCAGCAGCCCGTCCAGGAAGTCGTAGGACCCCTCCAGCCCCAGCTGCAGGCAGGAACGGCAGAAGCGGCAGTTGAAGCGGGACAGGTAGGCGTCGCCCAGCTCGGTGTCGGGGTGGCCGAAGGCCTTGATGCGGTAGGGCAGGATACCCGCCGCCTCGATCAGCTCCACCGGTGTGGCCACGCAGGCGTAGCCCAGCACCTTGCCGCCCTTGTCCTTCCAGTCCCGCACGTACTCGGTGAGCAGGTCCGTCGATTGGCTTTGCATCGCTTTCATATCAACCCCCTGTAAGGAATAACGTCATTGCGAGCGGAACGAACCTCGTGAGTGGAGCGTGGCAATCCCATGCACGAGTAAGGAATAACGTCATTGCGAGCGGAACGAACATCGTGAGTGGAGCGTGGCAATCCCATGCACGAGTTTTGTCTATGGATGCGGTAGGGAAGGTTAACCACCTGCTTATGGGTGGTTCTTCTGTTGAAACCATCATGGGTCATACGATTGAGAGTGGTAAGGGTTGCTTCGTCGGCGAAGACGCCTCCTCGCAATGACGTCTTATTGTAGCCTCCTCGCAATGACAGTTCTCCTGCCCTCCTCGCAATGACGTTGTTTTGGGTGCTCGTCGGGGTAACGTTCATGCTATTTCCTCAGTTTGCGGAAGACGAAAACGGCGGCGACCAGGCCGCCCAGGGCGGCACCGGCGGCGACAGTGACTTTCACCACGGGCTTGACCGCGTTCCACACCACGTCCGTGTCTCTGAGCACGGCTTTGGTCAACGGCCAGACCAGCCCGCGCACCGCCAAGCCCAACTCCGCTGTGTCCAGCGCGTTCAGGGTGCCCGTTACCTTCTTCGCAATGAGGTCCTGGTTCTCCCGCGTGAAGCCGTTGAAGGCGGCCAGCCCCTTGTTGATCATCGCCCCCACGGCCTCGGGCTCGAGGGCGGCGCTTATGGTCGGGTCCGCGAGTACCACGTCCTTCAACTCGAAGAAGGCGGTCTTGCCCGCGGCCGCGATCTCCTCGGTGTCCAGGCTCGTGAGCAGCTTGCCCATGTGCCTGCCCAACTCTCCCGGCTTAGCCTCGAACACCTTGTTGGTGTATACGGCGCTGTAGTTGATTATCCTGCCCAGCTCCCGCATGTCCACGGCTTCCTCGTAACTGTCGATTATGGCGGCGACGGCTTCTTCCGGCAGCTCGGAGAACCTGCGGAAAGTCTCGGCCACGGTGCGCAGGGCGGCGCCCACCGCCAGGTACATCCCCCTCACCACCTGCACGGTGGCGTCCGGGGTGGCGTAGACGTAATCCGCGAGCACCGACCCGATCACCGCGCCGTCCTCCTTCAACGCCATCAGCATGTCCTTGAAGGCCTCGCCGTCCACGTTGTCCACCAGGTCGCGGCTGACGCGCCCCAGCACCTCCTTGAGGCGGGGCTCGTCCCGCCCCAGCACCAGGTTGCCGCGGTGCAGGGCGTTCACGAATCCGGCCAGGGCGTTCACCAGCCCGCCCGTCTCCGCCATGTCGATATCCTCCA
>CAYHAT010000244.1:0-5901 GCA_964354675.1 uncultured Actinomycetota bacterium
AGGACCCTGTACTTCTGTGCCTGGATGCCTTACTTGAGGGGCGACTATACACAGACCTGCGAGATAATGACGAAGGCCTGCCGCCTCTGCGAAATCATAGATGAGAAGTTCGGTTTGGCGTACTACTATCAATTCCTATCCATGGCGCTGTGCAAGCTTGGCCGCTTTGCCGAGGCGCTGCAATACGCGGAAAAAGGCCTGGCGGCCTGTGCGAACCTGGCCCAGGAGACCGTCTTTACCCTGCTCAATCGCTCCGCCAAGGCCTACGCCCTGGTCTTCATGGGCGACCGTGAGGCGGCCCTGAAGGAAGTCGCGGGAGCCTGCTTCTCCCCGGGGGAGTACGGGGCGGGTTCTTTGACCTTGTTTCTGGAGTCTACCGTGGCGGAGGTATATATGCTATGCGGCGATAGGTCCAATGCCCGCGAACACTACGCGGCAGCCGAGCGTATAGCCGGGGAGATGAAGTACCCGGGCGTGGAGATGTTAGCCGGATTGATTATGACCTGGTTATCCCGGGAGGAACTGGGCTTGGAGGCGGCCAGGGAAGAGGTGAAGGCCACGGCTGAATCCCTGAGAAGCACTGGTGCAGGACTCCTCACCGTTCCCGCCCAACTCCTCCTTGCCCTGCTGGAGCTGGCCTCAGGAAGGAAAAAAGAGGCAAGCGAGGCTCTGGAGGAAGTGAGCGCAGCGGAGGGCAGCTTAATCGCATGGAAGGGCTTCTGGCTGGGCATGGTCAACGGCGAGGAACCCGCGGAGCGGCTCCTCCCCCTGGTCTGCGAGATGTTCTCCCAAGGCGAGCACCTCGACTACTGGAGTTGCGCTATCGAGGTCGTAGGGTCCAACTCTTTTCCTTACCTCGAAAAGCTCGAGAAGAGCGGGAATCCCGGGGTGAGGGATAAGGTGGGAGGATTGATGGAGACGATCTCCAGGGAGGTGGCCAAACCCTTGAGGATAAGCATGCTCGGGCCCCTTGAAGTGATGAGGGGAGAGGAGAGGATAGCGGAGGGGGAGTGGAAGAGCAAGAAGGCCCTGGCCGTGCTCAAGCACATGGCGGCCAATCGGGAGAAGCGCTTCGTCCCCCGCGAGGTGCTCATGGAGTTGCTGTGGCCGGATAGCGATCCGGAGCGCTCCTCGAAGAACCTGAACATGGCACTGACATCCCTGAGGAAGACCCTGGAGCCCACGGCCCCCAGGGGCAAATCCGCATATATCATATCCAGCGGGGAGTCCCTCTACCTCGACGTCCTCGGCGGCGGATGGGTAGACGTCGAGCTTTACCGTAACAAGATCTCCGAGGCGAAAAACGCGAAAGCCGCGGGGAACCACGATCTCTGCCTCGAGGCCCTGCACGAGGCGGAGGGTCTCTACCGGGGGGACTTCCTGGAGGGGGACCTGTACGAGGAGTGGTGCCGCGGCGAGCGGGAGAGCCTGAAAGAGGAATACCTCGAGCTCCTGCAGGACATCTCGAACGAATACCTGGGGAGGTGCAAGGACTCCGAGGCGCTTCGCTATGTGGAGAAGGCCATCGCGGCCGACCCCGGGCGCGAGGGACTTTACCGCAACCTCATGGAGATATGCGGGAAGATGGGGAACCGCGCCGGCATCGAGCGCGCCTTCAAGCGCTGCAGCGAATACCTGAGGGAGAACTTCGACGTATCGCCCTCCCGCGAGACCGAGGAACTCTACCACAGTCTGAGGCAGGAATAAGGCCTGGGGGTCACGCCCGGCTTTCGGCCTGACCCTGAAGTCACGCTGCTATAAGCAGGCATTAAGAGGAAGACCTGGCTTCCTGGGGCTGTACGCCGGCCAGCCTGTTCAGGCCTGAAGCCTGACCCACAGAGCTAAGCGGTTTTACGCCGCGCTGCCGCTCACGGATGTAGGATTGTCCAGAAAATCTAATAAACAGTCTTAAATAGTCTCGTCCTTGACCCATTCTTTATTCCCTCTTGGTCCCCCTTCCGTATCCTGCGGTTGAGGTAAGCGGCCGGATGCCGCGAAGCGCGCAGGATGATAAGGGTGGATTCCTGCAAAGGGAAAGAGAAAGGGGAAGACCATGTCGCACGCAACCATCACGAGCAGGAGGCCGGAGAGGAAGGTTAGCACGGTCACGGGGCGCGAAGAGCCGGCAAAGAAGAAGAGGGGTGAGGGTGAGGAGCTGCTCTGCAGGTGCGGCCTCGCGGACCTGCAGGAGGTCGAGTTCATGCGGCAGGTGCTGCGGGCAGGCAAGCCCGACGCCAGCGAGGAGGTCCTGGACAGGTGCGGCCGCAGGGACCCGCAGGGGATAGAACTCATGCGGCAGGTGCTCAAGGCCAACGGCTCGTGAGAAACCCGATCCCGCCCGCCAGGCCTGCGGACCTGCCTGGTGCAGCCCCGCAGGCTTGGGCGCTTTTCGCAAAGAACCGTTCTGGTCCGTTGAGAAGGCTCCTAAGGCAGGATTGACCACGAGAAGAGGCAAGGAAGAACCAGCCACCTCATTCGGCGACAATCTCGAAAGGAAGGCCGAACCGGAGACTTGATAAGGAGGTAATCGATCATGAGCGTAGATACATACAGAAGGCTTGCGGGAGTCCTCGATACACTGCCAAACGGGTTCCCTTCGACCGAAAGCGGCGTGGAGCTGAAGATCCTCGAGAAGATCTTCACCCCGCAGGAAGCGGCGCTCTTCTGCGACCTGAGGTTGGCGTATGAGACGGCCGAGCAGATCACCCAGCGCACGGGACGCCCCCTGGAAGGCCTGGAGGAGAGGCTGAGGACCATGGCCGATAAGGGGCAGATCTACGAGGTCAGGATGGGCGCGAGCAGCCTCTTCAAGATGGTCCCCTTCATCGTGGGGTTATGGGAAGGGCAGCGCGACCGCATCGACAAGGATTTGGTCGCGATGTTCGAGGATTACTTCCCTGCATTGGAGGAACAACTCCTATCTATACAACCACAGATCATGCAGACGCTCGCCATCGAGGAAACCATCCCGTTCGCGCAGGAAGCCCTGCCTTACGAGAGGGTTTCCACCATCCTCGAATTCGGTCAATCCTTCAGCGTCAACACATGCGTCTGCAAGAAAGAGCGGGGGATGTTGGGAAACCCCTGCGAGAAACCGCGAGAAGTATGTTTGTTCGTTGTCCCAATACCCGGGTATTTCGAACAGTTTCCCGCGGCTCGAGCCATCTCCAGGGATGAGGCCTATGCCCTGCTGAACGAAACGGAAGAGGCCGGTCTCGTGCACATGACGAGCAACGTGCAGGCCGGGCAATACTTCATATGCAACTGCTGCGGGTGCTGCTGCGGGATCCTGAGGGCGATCCGCGAGGACGGTCTGCCCGCCCGCCTGGTCATCAATTCCCACTACTATGCCGAGACCGACCCGGAAAGGTGCAATGGGTGTGGGATCTGCGCCGATGAGCGCTGTCAGGTCGATGCCATCGTCGAAGAGGAAGGGATATACCGGGTGGTGCAAGAGAGGTGCATCGGCTGCGGCCTTTGCGCGAGCGCCTGCCCGGAGCAAGCCGTTCGACTGGTCCGCAAAGATGACGCCGATCTCATGCCGCCTCCCTCGACCGAGGAAGATTGGTTCGAGCAGAGAGGACGTGCGCGCGGAGTGGATTTCTCCGCTTACAAGTAGATGCTGCATCGAAAAACAGGTGGAACTCAAGAAATCAGCCCGGGGAAAGGATAACGGTATGAAATATCGGGCACAAAGCGCAGGTGCCTTGAATACGATCAGCCTTCGCTCACCTCGCGGTTTCGAATCCCGCCCCCTTCGCCACTGAATACGCCATGTGAGCTGTGCTTTTTGCTTTAGGGCTTTGGAAGTGTGGCAAGAACGAGAAATCAACGTTTCTACGGATTGTGCCCGAATTGTGTCCATTTTACCCGCCCGGAATTAGACTCCTGTTGCTAGAATTGGTGAAGTGATAAGGAATTCGGTGAAGGATGAGTGGCCATGGTTTCGCAGGGCGGATATAAATGGGAGTTCCGGGCCAGGTTCAGGAGAAACGCCTTCGGGTGGCGATCGCAGCCGGCCATCACCAGGATCAGGGAGGCAGTGTCGGAGATAAAGAAAGCCAAGCGCCGCGATCCCGTACTAGCGGGCGAGGGCGCCGTGCTCTTCTTCGAGAGAGTATCGCCCGCCATCATGAACGTCGACGGCTCGTCCGGCGCCATCGGGAATGCCGTCAACAGGGCCGTCGATGCGCTGCTGCCGATCATCGCCAGGGCGCCCGCCGACGATAAGGCTAGAGACGCCTGGCTCGACCGGCTCTGGAATGCCGTTCAGGAAGACGAGATGCCGTACATAGAATCCCTCGCCGAGTACTGGGGGGAGCTGTGCGTAACCGGGGAACGTGCCTCACTATGGGTGGATAGGTTCCTCGAAGACCTGAAGATGATAAGGAAGATTGAGGAGGAAGGCTGCGCTTTCGTCTATTACCAGGGAACAACAGCCTGCTTCAGCTCCCTGCTCAAGGCCGGCAGAAACGAAGAGATACTCGAGCTTATCGATAGCGGCTCAAAGAGCTTCCGATACTATCGCATGTGGGGCGTGAAGGCGCTTCTGGCCATGGGGAAGAAGGCGCAGGCCCTACGGTACGCGGAGGAGTCGCGGTCGGAATACGGCAGCTCGGCCAATATCTCCAGGGAGTGCCAGGAGATCCTTCTATCCAGCGGTCTATCCGAAGAGGCTTACAGGCGCTACGCTCTTGAAGCAAACTGGAAATCCACCTATCTCGCCACCTTTCGCGAGGTGGTGAAGAAATTCCCCGACCGCGATAAATCGCAGATACTCGAGGACCTCGTTAAGTCAACCCCGGGAAACGAGGGCAAGTGGTTCGCCGCCGCGAAATGGGCGGGGCTTTATGACCGGGCCATCGAGCTCGCCAACACCAGTCCCTGCGACCCGAAAACCCTCACGAGGGCGGCGCGGGACATGGCGCAGACCCAGCCGTTCTTCGCCATCGAGGCCGGCATCGCGGCTATCCGGTGGCTGGTGGAAGGATACGGGTACGAGATAACCGGCATCGACGTGATAAGCGCCTTCGATTACGCTATGCAGGCCGCCGGCAACGCGGGGTGCTCGGAAGAGGCCCTTAAGCGCATCCGGGAGATCGTTGCTAGAGAGAAGTCGGCAGATCATTTAAACGCAAGCTTAACGTCTCGAAAATTCTATCGGAGGTGATGAACATGGCTTTCAAGGCGGCTTTTATTGCCCACGCCCCGGACGCGGACCCCGAGAAACACGGGTGTATCATAGAAACGCCCAAGTACAAGCTCTATGTGACCGTAGTGCGAGACCAGGGTCAAGCGACCGAAGTATGCAGGAAACTTGTGCAGGAGGAGGGCATTCATTCCGTATTGCTCTGCCCCGGGTTTACCAATAAAGACGTAGCCGAGATCGCGGAAGTCGTCGGCAAGGATGTCGGGGTCTATGTGGCCAGGGGAGACGGGCCCAGTGGCAGGATCGCTGCTGAGATCATAGCAAGGGAATGGGCCTGACCGATAAAGGATAAACAGGGGGGCGACCTCGGTATGGACGCCTTCGAGTTCGAAACTAACGAGTAATTACGAGCGCCTGAAACTATACTGTTTTTCCTGATGTTATCTTGCTTGACACACATTCCTCATCTGATAGCCTGTAAACGAGGGCTATTTGTAGATTTGAAGCCATCTGGATCATTCGCTGACACCACACTCCCTCTTGTGCTTGAGTTGGCCATAGTACATTTCATGGTAATGGCCGAGCTTCTAGCATATTAATGTGAGGGTGCGCGGATGACGCTCGATTTGGCGAGTCAAGGTGTAAGAAAGGGGAATTAACCATGATGGGAGGAAACTGGGGCAAGATCCTTGCAGTCGATCTCACGCAAGGGACTACGGAAGACCTGGAGTTAGACGAGAAGATCTATCGCG
>CAYHAT010000245.1:0-5833 GCA_964354675.1 uncultured Actinomycetota bacterium
TCAACGAGGAAAACGCGAGACAGGTCTTCGAGGCCGGCGCGGACGGCATCGCGGTGATATCCGCGGTGACCACAGCCGAGGATATGCTGGAGGCGGTGCGGCGCCTGCGCCAGGTCGTGGATTTTTGCCTGGCAGGGAGGTAGGAGGATGAGCAGAAAGACTTTGCTGGAGGAACTGCGACAGGGGACTGTGCCACCCATACTGGCGAAGCTGGCGGCGGACGAAAGCCTGGAGACGGGGGATCTCGTAGAGTCCCTGCTCGACGGGACCGCGGTAGTTCCATACAACATAACCCGTGAGATGGATAGACCCTGCATAGTAGGGGGCGGCTCGCGCACCAAGGTGAACGCGAATATCGGCACCTCCAGTGATTACGCCGGCATCGAGGACGAGTTGGTGAAGCTGCGGGCGGCGGTGGAAGCCGGCGCGGACGCCGTGATGGACCTCTCCACGGGGGGTCCCATCGACAAGGTAAGGGACACAGTGGTGGCGAACTCCCCCATCCCCGTCGGGTCCGTCCCCATCTATCAGGCGGCGGTGCGGGCGCTGGAGGAGAGGGGGAGCATCGTGGCCATGACCCCCGATGACATGTTCCGGGCCATCGAGGACCACTGCGCTTCCGGTGTGGACTTCATCACCGTGCACTGCGGGGTGACGGCGGGTGTGCTCGGAGCGCTCAAGGCCAATCCGCGGGTAGCGGACATCGTGAGCCGAGGGGGAGCCTTTCTGGCCGGTTGGATACTGCACCACGACCGGGAGAATCCCCTCTACTCCGGCTTCGACCGCCTGCTGGATATCGCGCGCAGGTTCGAGGTCACCCTGTCCCTCGGGGACGGCCTGCGGCCGGGGTGTATCGAGGACGCCTCAGACGCGGCCCAGGTGGCGGAGTTGGTGGTTTTAGGCCAGCTGGTGAAGCGCTGCCGCGAGGCGGGGGTACAGTGCATGGTGGAGGGGCCGGGGCATATCCCTCTGCATCAGGTGGAGGCGAACATCCGCATGGCCAAGGGGATAACCCGCGGCGCTCCTTTCTACGTGTTGGGTCCGCTGGTCACCGACGTGGCCGCCGGCTACGATCACATCGCGGCCGCCATTGGCGGGGCCATCGCTGCCCTGGCCGGGGCCGACTTCCTTTGTTACGTGACCCCCAGGGAGCACCTGGGCCTCCCCACGGCGGAGGACGTGCGGGAGGGGGTCATCGTCACGCGTATCGCCGGCCATGCCGCGGACATAGCCCGGGGTATCCCCGGCGCGCGGGATTGGGACCTGCGCATGAGCAAGGCGAGGAAGAGCCTGGATTGGGAGGAGCAGCTGCGACTGGCCCTGGACCCGGTGAAGGCCCGCCGCCTCTTTGGCGAGCGCCAGGTGGAGGGGGAGAAGGCCTGTACCATGTGCGGCGACTTCTGCGCTATGCGCTTCGTGTCGGATTACCTGGGCCGCGAGGATATGGCGGTCTGCGAATGAATCGTTACGGGGGTGAACCTTGCGGGTAGCGGACGCGGGCGAGTTCGGGCTCATAGCGGACCTCCGCCGCATGCTGGAGGGCGCGCATGAGGGACTGGTCTGCGGTGTGGGAGACGACACCGCCGTATTCCGGTCCGTCGCCGGCGGGCTGTGGGCCTACACCGCCGACGCCGTTGTAGAAGGAGTCCACTTCGATCCCGCTTACACCCCCTGGCACTCCCTGGGATACAAGTCCCTGGCGGTGAACATCTCCGACCTGGCCTCGATGGGCGGCTCCGCCCCCTCTTTCGCCCTGGTGGTATTGGGGCTTACGGACGATACCGAGGTGGAGGCGGTCGAGGAGGTGTACCGCGGTATGGGGGACTGCGGCAGAGAATATGGGTGCAGCGTGGTGGGGGGAGACATCGTGCGCTCTCCACAGCACATGTTCATCTCGGTCTCCCTGGTCGGCTTTATCCCCGGCGAGGATTTTCTCACCCGCGGCGCGGCGACGCCGGGACAGGTGGTGATGGTCACCGGAGCCCTCGGAGATTCCTACCTGGGACTGCAATGGCTGATGGACGGGAGGGAGGACACCAACGTATGCGCACAGCGCCACCTCTACCCGCGGCCTCGCCTCGAGGAGGGCAGGGGGGCCCAGGAGCTGGGAGCGGTGGCGGCCATCGACGTGAGCGACGGGCTCCTGCGTGACCTCGGCCACATCTGCGAGGAGAGCGGCGTGGGTGCCGAGGTCTTCCTGGAAGAGGTACCCATATCGGACGAGGCGGTGGATACGGCGCGGGAACTGGGCGAGGACACGGCCGCAGCAGCCCTCTTCGGGGGGGAGGATTACGAGCTGGTGGTGGTGGCGGACGAGGATAAGGTCCCGGCCTTGCGGGGAAAGCTGGGCCTTGCGGTCATCGGGAGGATAACGGAGGGAGAGGGCGTGACCGTACTAGACACCTCGGGGCAGCGGGTGGATATGCGGCGCACCGGATACGAGCATTTCAAGGAGGGGTAAGGGGTGCGCCTACCGGTAGCCCTTACTATCGCCGGCTCCGACTCCGGGGGAGGCGCGGGCATCCAGGCGGATATCAAGACCTTCTACACCCTGGGCGTGCATGGGGCGTGCGTGATCACCAGTATCACCTCGCAGAACACCAGGGAGGTGATGGAGCGCTACGACCTCCCCGTCGCCACCGTCATATCCCAAATGGAGGCGGTGCTCGGCGACATGGAGGTGGGAGCAGCGAAGACGGGCATGCTCGCCGACGCCGGGATCGTGCGGGCGGTGGCGGAGGTCCTGTCCGAGTACGGGATAGAACGGCTGGTGGTCGATCCTGTTGCGATATCGTCGAGCGGCCGGCCCCTGCTGGACGCAGGAGGCTTGGATGCCATGGCGGAGGCACTGCTCCCCCTGGCTCTGGTATTCACCCCCAACCTGGCGGAGGCCGCGGCATTCCTGGACAGCGAGGTGGAGGACGCCGAGGGGATGAGGAAGGCCGCCCGCCGTCTCAAGGGGTTGGGACCTGCCTGCGTCGTGGTCAAAGGGGGTCACCTGGGGGGCGGGGAATCGTTGGATATCTTTTTTGACGGCAAAGAGATGGTAGAGTTGAAGGCTGCGCGCATACCCACCGCCGACGACCACGGGACCGGCTGCGTCTTCTCGGCGGCCATAGCCGCCAGGTTGGCAAGGGGGGAGGCGCCCCTGGCGGCGGTGACGGGAGCGAAGGAAGATGTCGGCAGGGCATTGGAAAGATCCCTGCATGTAGGCAAAGGAAGAGGGCCGGTAAACCCTCAACCCGACCACCATACCGGCTGAGGGATACGGCGGCCGAGATTCCCTTGCGGGAGCCGCCTCCGGTCTCCCGCCTTCTGCGGGAAACATGTTACAAAGAGGGCGTCGGTAAGAGGTTGTCGCAACGGGTGGCAGCGGGGGCGGCCGGCCAGGTAGAGACGGGCTCTCAACGGTAAAAGTGGAGGAGACGATCGTATGAAAGTCGGCCTGATCAGCGATACACACGGCGACGCGGCTGCCTGGCGGCAGGCCATGAGGATCCTCGCGTCATGCGAGTTGATCCTGCACGCCGGCGACCACCTCTATCACGGTGCGTTCAACCCCGTCCTCCCCACCTATGACCCCAAGGAGCTTGCCCGGGAGATGAACGAAAGCACCGTGCCCATCCTGCATGCGCGCGGCAACTGCGATTCGGAGGTCGACCAGATGGCGATGAGGGATCCCATCATGTCTCCCTATGTCTTCTGCCGCCTGGAGGGCTTGAACGTCATGGTCGCCCACGGCGGCGGCATGGAGGAGATGGAACTGGTCGAACAGGCACAGCGCTACGGGGTGAGGCTGCTGGTGCGTGGACATACCCATCTGCGCGGTATCTGGGAGCATGGGTCCATGCTGGTATGCAATCCGGGAAGCCCGTCCCTGCCAAAAGGTGACGGGGTGCCCTCGCTGGCGGTGCTCCAGGACGGCAAAGTGTCGTTGCACGATCTCAGGGACTGCAGTGTGCTCGCAAGCCGCGCCTTGCCTTAAGCCCACAGGCCAGGAAGGGGAGCTTCTTAGCCTTCGGGACCGGAACCATCGGTGAAGCAAGCGCATCAAAATCCCGAAAAGAAGGTAAGCCCCGCAAGAGGATGGAATATTATAAAGTGGATAGCTGGGAAGAGGAGAGGTATTACAGGAGGTAGAGTTATGAGAAAAGCAGTGGTGGTCGTCCTTATCGCCGCGCTTACCCTGTCGATGCTGGCCTTACTGGCGGGGTGCGGCGGTGACGCGAACAAGGACGAGGCGAAGAAGTTGATGACTTCGGGCGACGCTTACATGGACTCCGTGAAGGAGCAGACCACGGCCCTCGAGGAGGAGCAGGCCAACCTCGCGTCGTCCGCCCTTTCGGGCGACATGTCCGCGGTCACCGGCGATGCCGGCGCGGCCCTGCAGACTGAGGTCGCGAAGATACTCGACGGCATAGAGTCCGATCTGAACGCGGCCAAGGGGGAGTACGAGCAGATCCTGAAGCTGGACGGCGTGCAGGACTACAAGGACTACGCCGCCAAGATGATCGAGGCGATCGACGTCTATTTGAAGCAGCTGGAATACACGAGCGCTCTGGTTACGAAGCTCGGCGAGGCTCTCAACGCCATGGCACAGGGCCAGGACATCGACATCATCACCATGATGATGGAGAGCGAAGAGCTCCAGCAAGTCGATGAACTGGGTAAGCAGGGCGACGCTCTCGTGGAGGAAGCCGACCAGATAAAGCTCGACAAGAAGTTGGAATCATAGGCCGATACCAGGTTCGGCCAGCCGCATGGCGCGGCCATAGGGAGCCGCAAGTGCGGATATAATGTAACGCGATAGGAGCGGAGGCGGTTGTCTCCGCTCCTTTCTATACCGCAAGCGCCTCGTTATCACTGAGGGGTGCACCGACGAGGTCGGGAAGGGCCTCCACACGCGTGCGCCATCGCAAGAGTCGGGCAAGACAGGATGCGGATGGATCGGGGAATGTTTTTTAACCGCATTGGAACCCCCCGGAATCGTACTTATCGCTCACCAGCTTCTTTATCTCACGGTAATGCACTTTGCCCGTGATGAGGCGGGGTAGCTCATCGACGAAAAGGATGTACTTCGGGGCCTTGAAATCCGCCAGGCGTTCTTTACACCAGGCCGTGATCTCGGCTTCATCCGCGGACGCGCCCTCCTTCAACTGGATAACGGAGGTGACCGCCTCGCCCCAGCGCTGGTGGAGTACGAAGGTCACACCCGCGAGCTCCACGGCCGGATAATGGTTGATTACCTCCTCGACTTCATCGGGGAAGACTTTCTCCCCCCCGGTGTTGAGGCAGCCTGACCCGCGCTCCCGCCGGTGTACACGAGCACCACGATATCGTCATCACGGAAGTCTTCCCAGGGCGGGCTGGGGGTCTAGGGCCAGTTTGAAGCTCATACCCTGGGCCTTATCCAGGATCGGAATGCAGGACCTGCGATCATAGACCTTGGGTTTTGCGGTGAACTCAGCGCGATCTGGGCGGTTATCGATGCGCAGGGGGTCTCTGCGGGAAGGGTGCGTAGGCTAGTGCCGGTCTACCTTGCCCGCCTTCATGCACTTGGTGCAGACGTTCATGTGGGCGGGTCTGCCGTCCACCACGACGCGTATCTTCTGGACGTTGGGGTTCCACCGCCGCTTCGTCTTACGGTGGGAGTGGCTTATATTGAACCCAAAGCTGGGCTTCTTGCCGCATACCTCACATATCCTGGACATATATACCTCCTCGAAACATACGGCTGTATGTTACCAGAACACCTACCACCTTACAATACCAACGTCCGATCGATTGCACCTCGGCTGCACTCACCTCGGCTGCACTCACCTCGGCTGCACTC
>CAYHAT010000246.1:0-1279 GCA_964354675.1 uncultured Actinomycetota bacterium
CCAGGGAGGCGGAGATCGTGGCCCAGGCCGGCCGCCTGAAGGCGGTGACCATCGCCACCAACATGGCCGGCCGCGGCACCGACATCATGCTGGGCGGAAACCCCGAGATGCTCGCACGGCAGAAGCTGGCGGCGAAGGAGGAGGCCGGCGAGGAGGAGTACAAGGAGGTGCTGGAGGAGACACGCAAGGAGTGCGAGGAGGAAAAGGGGCAGGTCATCGGGGCAGGCGGCCTGTACGTCCTGGGCACCGAGCGCCACGAGGCGCGGCGTATCGACAACCAGCTGCGTGGCCGCTCCGGCCGTCAGGGCGACCCCGGGCTCTCCCGCTTTTATCTCTCCCTGGAGGACGACCTCATGCGCATCTTCGCCTCCAGCACCGTCGCCTCGCTCATGGACAGACTGCATCTTCCCGAGGAGCACCCCATAGAGAACAAGATGGTGACTAAGGCGATAGAGACCGCCCAGAGGAACGTGGAGGCCAACAACTTCGAGGTGCGCAAGAACCTCCTGAAATACGACGACGTGATGAACACCCAGAGAGAGGTGATCTATTCCGAGCGGGAACGCCTGCTGGAGGGAGAGGACCTGCACGCGCGGGTGGAGGAGATGATCCCCGAGGCCATCGAGGCCGCACTGGATACGCATATAGATCCCCAGGAGCACCCGACGGATTGGGACCTGGAGGGGCTCTTCCGCTATCTGCGTGCGCTGTACCCGGTGAGTTTCGACCCGGAGAGCATAGACATGGACGCCGTGACCTACGGGGGGCTCAGGGAAGCCCTGGTGGAAGACGCCCAGGATGCCTACGCGGCGAGGGAGGCGGAGTTCGCCGCTTCGGGGCGGGACATCCACGAGCTGGAGCGCCTGGTCATGCTGCGGGTCATAGACAACCGCTGGCGCGACCACCTCTACGACATGGATCACCTGCGCGACAGCGTGGGGTTGCGCTCCTTCGCCGGCCGCGACCCGCTGGTGGAGTACCAGAACGAGGCCTTCGGGACATTTCAGGAGCTTATAGCCAACATCCAGGAGGAGTTCCTGCGCTACATGTTCCACGTCCAGTTGGTGAAGGCCGAGGAGAGGCCGGCCCTGCGGGTGGTGGAGGAAAGCGGCAAGGAAGGCGGGAAGAACAAACCCGAGGAGGCTCACTCCCAGAAGGTGGGGAGAAACGCGCCCTGCCCCTGCGGGAGTGGGAAGAAACATAAGTTTTGTTGTGGTTCCTGATGGACGTATGCGTGCCAGGCCTTCACGTTCGGAAACGTGAAGGCGCTGGGACACCG
>CAYHAT010000246.1:1379-5823 GCA_964354675.1 uncultured Actinomycetota bacterium
GGACGTATGCGTGCCAGGCCTTCACGTTCGGAAACGTGAAGGCGCTGGGACACCGTCGCGCCGAAGACGGCGCTGTCGCTTACGCGATACAATCTACCAAATGTGTTAGCAAAGGGAGAGTAAGGAGAGGGAGTTGCTGAGCGATTACAGGAGCGATCTGGAAGAGGTTGCCAGCAGGCTGGAGAAGATAAAGGAGTATCTTTGACATAGAGGGCAAGAAGGCCCAGGCGGCGGAGCTGGAGAAGCAGGCCGCCATGCCCGACCTCTGGGATGACCAGGATAGCGCCCGCCGCATCCTGGCCGAGCTCTCGGCTTTGAACGACACGGTCGAGACCTGGGAGCGGCTCGCGTCGGAGCACCAGGAGTTGGGAGAACTGGTGCAGTTAGCCCACGAGGAAGACGACCTCAGCCTGTGCGATGACATCGGCAGGGGAGTGGGCAGACTGCAGCGGGAGGTGGACCGCCTGGAGGAGGTGAGCCTGCTCTCGGGCGAGTTCGACTTAAGTGACGCCATCGTGAGCATCCACCCCGGTGCCGGAGGGCTGGAGTCCCAGGACTGGGCCGAGATGCTGCTGCGCATGTACCTGCGCTGGGCTGATATCCGCGACTTCAAGGTGGATCTCAATGACTTGCAGCCCGGTGAGGGCGGCGGGATAAAGAGCGTCACCTTCACCGTGCACGGCCGTTACGCGTACGGTCTCTTCCTCTCCGAGAAGGGAGTCCATCGCCTGGTGCGTATCTCCCCCTACGATGCCTCGAGCCGCCGCCACACCTCTTTCGCCTCCCTGGATGTCATCCCCATGCTCGAGGCCGAGGGTGCGATAGAGATAGACCCCAAGGACCTGCGCGTCGAGACCTACCGCTCCAGCGGGGCCGGGGGGCAGCACGTGAACGTGACGGATTCCGCGGTGCGCATCACCCACGTGCCCACCGGCATCGCGGTCTCCTGCCAGAACGAGCGTTCCCAGATATCCAACCGGGCGACGGCCATGCGCATCCTGGAAGCGCGCCTCGCGGACCGGGCCCGTCGCGAACGGGAGAAAGAGATCGAGAAGCTACGGGGGGAGAGGCTGGACATCGGATTCGGGAGCCAGATCCGCTCATACGTGCTGCACCCCTACCGCATGGCCAAAGACCACCGCACCGGCATGGAGATCGGCAACGTGGACGCGGTGCTGGACGGGGACCTCGACGAACTCATCGACGCCTACCTGCGCTGGAAAACGGCAGGGTAAGGAAAGGGGTCAGGTCTTGTTTTTTGCATATGCAGGTTCGGTGGTTGTTGGCAAAGTCGCTGTTTGCAGGGGTGTGTAATGGGAAACCATGGATTGGGTACCGGAGTATGCAAAAAACAAGACCTGACCCCAAAGGTGGACCTGCACGTTCACAGTATATCCAGCGGGCACGCCTATTCCACGGTCGAGGAATGCGCGCACGCCGCGGCGCAGAAGGGGCTCGAGGCCTTCGCCGTTACCGACCACGGCCCCGCCATCCCCGGCTCCGGCAACATCTATCATTTCTGGAACCTAAAGGTCCTGCCCCGGCGCTGGCACGGCGTGTGGGTGCTGCGTTCCGCGGAGGTCAACATCCTGGACCCGGATGGACGGCTGGACCTTCCTGACCGTGTCCTGGAAAAGTTGGACGTGGTCCACGCCGGGCTGCACCCCTACACCGGTTACGAGGGTGAAGGCACGGAGGAGAACACTACCGCCCTTCTGGCTGCCATAGCACATCCCCTGGTGGATATCATCGTCCATCCCGATAACCCCGCCTTTCCAGTGGATATGGAGAGGGTGGTGGAGGCGGCGGTGCGGGAGGGCAAAGCGTTGGAGGTGAACAACAGCTCCTTCGTCTATACCCGCGGCGGCAGCGAGGATAACTGCCTGGAGATGGCCCGCCTGCTGCGGCGCCGGGGAGGGCTGGTGTCGGTGGGAAGCGACGCCCATGTGGCCACATTTGCAGGAGAATTCTCGCACGCGGTCGAAATATTACGCGAAACTGACGTGGCTCCTCAGAGCGTGATAAACTACTCCATCGAGAGGCTGGAGGATTTTCTTGCGTCCAGGGGGAAAGGGCTGAGCCTGGAGTGAGGGGCTGGCCGCGCGGGCAAGGAAGGAAAGCGAGCATGGTCATCCCTGTGCGCAGGTTGGAGGGTGTGGTCTTGAAAGAGGCGGAGGAGAGGGAGCTCAGGAATAATCTGGAAAAGACTGCCAGGGAGGTCCGCTGGGACATAGTGCGCATGATCGGGCTGGCCCGCAGCGGACACCCCGGCGGCTCGCTATCCTGCGCGGACATCCTGGTCTGCCTCTACTTCCATACTTTGAACCACGACCCCAAGAAGCCGGACTGGCGCTACCGCGACCGCTTCGTCCTCTCCAAAGGCCATGCCGCGCCCGCGCTCTACGCCGTGTTGGCCAAGTGCGGCTACTTCGACCGCGAAGAGTTATGGCACCTGCGCCGCCTGGGCTCCATGCTGCAGGGCCACCCCGACCGCCTCAGGACCCCCGGGGTAGAGATATCCACGGGCTCCCTGGGCCAGGGATTGTCGGCAGCCTGCGGCATAGCCCTGGGTCTGCGCATGGAGGACAATCCCGCGCGCGTGTACGCCCTGGTGGGAGACGGTGAGAGCCAGGAAGGGGGCATCTGGGAGGCAGCAATGCTGGCCGGGCATCATTGCCTGGACAACCTGACGGCCATCCTCGACAACAACGGCATGCAGATCGACGGCAGTTGCTGCGAGGTGGTCAGCCTGGGCGATATAGCCGCGAAGTGGAGCTCCTTCGGGTGGGATGTAAAGGAGGTCGACGGCCATGATGTCCTCGATATATGCCAGGCCCTGGAAGGCACCGTCTCGGCCTCCCGGCCCCGCATGATCATCGCCCACACCGTCAAGGGCAAGGGGGTCTCCTTCATGGAGAACAACGTCGACTTCCACGGCAAGGCGCCCACGCCCGAGGAGATGGAGAAGGCCCTGAAGGAGATCGAACGGTCTTGATGGTATCGCAGGAGATGAGGAACACCCGGGACGGCTATGCCGCAGCCCTGCTGGAGTTGGGGGAGAAAGACCCGCGCATCGTCGTCCTCGACGCCGACCTGGCCAAATCCACCCAGACGGAGAAATTCAAGCTGCGCTTTCCCGAACGGTTCGTGGACTGCGGCGTGGCGGAACAGAACCTGATGGCCACCGCGGCGGGGCTGGCCGCCACGGACAAGATCGTGTTCGCGTCCACCTTCGCCATCTTCGCCACCGGGCGAGCGTACGACCAGGTGCGCAACACCATAGCCTACTCCAACCTGAACGTGAAGATATGCGCCAGCCACGGCGGCATCACCGTGGGGGAGGACGGCTCCTCCCACCAGGCCCTCGAGGACATCGCACTCATGCGGGCGATCCCGCGCATGAAGGTGGTAGTCCCGGCCGACTATTACGAGACGCGTGAGGCGGTAAAGGCGCTGGCCTACATGGAGGGGCCGGCTTACGTGCGCATGGGGCGGCCAAAGGTGCCCGTGCTCTTCGACGACGACTACCGCTACGAGTTCGGCAAGGCGTTGGTGATACGCCCGGGACGAGACCTGACGGTGCTGGCATGCGGGTTCATGGTGCACCAGGCGCTGCAGGCGGCGGAGGAGCTGGCGGCGGAAGGCATAGAGGCGGAGGTCATCGACCTGCACACCATAAAACCCCTGGACCGCAAGGGCATCCTGGAGTCCGCCTCCCGCACGGGAAAGGTGGTGACCTGCGAGGAGCACTCGGTATTGGGAGGTATGGGCGGTGCCGTCGCCGAACTCCTGGGAGAGGAGATGCCCCTGCCCATACGCATGGTCGGCATCCGGGACAGTTTCGGGACCTCGGGCACGGTGGACGAGCTGGTGGAACATTTCGGCCTGGACTCCCGTCACATCGCCGAAGTAGTCCGAGGCCTCTGCGGGTAGTAGAATGGGGCGGTTGGCAAAGAGGTGAAAGCGGTTAGGAGTTGATGCGCAGTGATCCGGATGAGGAGGGTCACCAAAGTATATAAGGGAAACGTGTACGCCCTCGAGGACGTCACGCTGGATATCGAACGGGGAGAGTTTACCTTCCTGGTGGGCCCGTCGGGGTCGGGCAAAAGCACCTTTATCAAGCTGTTGATCAAGGAGGAGGAGCCCACTGGCGGGCAGATCTACATAGCCGACACCAACATCAACCAGATGCGCAAATGGAAGGTCCCCTACCTGCGGCGCAAGATCGGATGCGTCTTCCAGGACTTCAAGCTCCTCCCCCACAAGACGGTGTACCAGAACGTGGCTTACGCCATGGAGGTCACCGGGAAGTCCCACCGCGTGGCGGAGCAGCAGGTGCCGGAGGTCCTCAAACTGGTGGGCCTGGGGCACAAGCTCGACGCCTTCCCGGACGAACTCTCCGGCGGCGAGCAGCAGCGCGTAGCCATCGCGCGGGCCTTTATCA
>CAYHAT010000247.1:0-5795 GCA_964354675.1 uncultured Actinomycetota bacterium
AATGCCGGGACTTTGACGTTTTGACTTGCCTGAATCTGGGTAGAAGCATGATGTCTGGAGGTGCATATGGGAAATACTCATTTAAGAAAGCTCAGTGACACTGCCCCAAACACCATCACCAAAACCATGTACAGGGCATTGTTTACAGCCATATCCGCGCTCCCGCCGCTCCAGGGGTTCCTGAAGCTGATAATACCAGGTTTCACCAAACTGAAGAGGTGGTGCTAAGGCTCTTATAAGGCGTAATCTACCCATAACCTGCGAGGAGGCGGCATTGTGGTTCTTCGAACACTGCTTCTCGCAAGGTCAGTGGGAGCTGCTGGTGCATATCGTGTTAAAGCAAAGGTCGGCAGGGCGGAACGTGTCAACGAAAATGAGATACATTAGCGGTAAGCGATAGTAATGGTATGGTCTGGCAAACGACTCGGTAAACGGAAAGGAGGAGAGATAATGGCGGAAATCAATGTGGTGGGAGCCGGCCTTGCCGGCCTTGTAGCCGCGATAAACTGCGCGCGGTCCGGACATGATGTTACGGTCCTCGAGAGATACGAAAGGGTGGGAGGTGAACCGGTGGCTCACCCCGGCGTTGACGGCACAATCATGCAGCCCGAAATCTTGGGAAGATTTATCGGTGTCGAATTAAAGGCACCGCAGGTTACGCCGATGGAGGAGATAGAATTTTTCATGTACGGTAAAAAATTCGAGTTCGACCCGGTGAGATATTGTGGTCACCTCGTGGAGAGGGGGGCGCGATCCACGTCGATTGAGAATTATTTATACGGGATAGCGCTGAAGGAAGGGGTCAAGTTCGAGTTCGGTTGGGAGCTGCGATCAAAGGCCGACCTCTCTCAGCTACCTCCGAACAGCATCATAGCTTCAGGTTTGAACGCGGAGGTTTTCAAACTTTTCGGCATCCCATACAGGAAGTACAATTGTCTAATTGCCGTGAAAAGGTATGATGGGCCGACTCGGGCGCTCGCGTGGTTTGACCGTTACACCAACGATTACTGCTATTGCGGGAACACAAACGGCCTCGCCCTGGCGTTATACTTCAAGCACGAGGGTCTTGTAGAAGAGGGCGGCTTTGAGAAATGGCGCACGGGGCATCTTTTGGAACGCACAGGCATTGAGTTTAATAACTTCAGGTCCCACGATTGTGCTGTGGGAAACATCGCGTTCAACAACCAGAACCTCTTTTACGATAACAAGATCCTGGCCGGGACCCTGGCGGGGGTGAACGATGCGCTTTTTAGTTTCGGGGTGGTTCCCTCTCTGATCACCGGGAGGATCGCTGCGTTGGCCGTGGATGACAGGGCCAAGGCCAGGGAGCTGTTTGACGATCTTGTTTCCATGCTAAAGTACGCTCTCTTTTTGAAGAAGCTTAGTGATGCTACCCCACATGCCATCAAGAAACCCGTGTTGAAGGCAGCGTTCGTGCCCATATCCGCGCTCTCGCCGCTCCAGGGGTTAATGAATCTGGTGGTACCAGGTTTCACCAAACTGAAGAAATGGTGCTAAGGCTCTTATAAGGCGTAATCTACCCATAACCTGCGAGGAGGCGGCGTTCCGATACGGCGAATCCTGCTTAAAGATAGGCCTGTTGAAGATGTGCACCTAATGGAATATAGAATTTTAAGTATTTGTGGTATTAAAGGTTGTTTAATGGCCAAGAACAACGTATGCCCACTATTGTAGATATGCTTGAGACCCCCATCCTGTGGTCACCTGACGATCATCCCATATCCAACCAATAACTCGCCCATGTAATCGGAGCCCTATAACCTCATAAGACCTTGGCGGATTTAACGTCGCATTATCATTGCATGCAAATAAATGCGATTCTTTTGTTGAAATACGGTCAGCAAACCCCGCTTCAAAGAAATGGCTACGAACCGATTATTTTAATCCATTGCCTCTTCAATAATATATAATTTAGATGAGTCTCCAGGCAGAAGGAGGGCCAAGATGAAGGACCTAGAGGAGATCAAACAGGTTTTGTCGCGTCAGAAGCAGGCTCTGGCAGAAAATTTCAAGGTAAAAGAAATTGGCATCTTCGGCTCCTACGTGCGGGGGGAGCAGGAGGAGCTCAGCGATGTAGACATACTCGTAGAGTTCAATGAGCCTATAGGCTGGGAGTTCATCGACCTTCTGGATTATCTTGAGAATGTTTTGAACATGAAAGTCGATCTGGTCACTCCCAACGCACTAAGACCTCAGTTTAAGGAAAGGATATTGAAAGAGGTAGCTTACGTATGAAAGACAGGGAGTTGATGAGGGCGCTTAGAACGAGGGGGAACAAGATTGCGAGAAAAGGGTGGTGAGCGAGGATAGTGGAGAATGAACGAAACATAAGCGATACATCAATGTTGATTCCCGCGCCGGAAGAGAATTATTTCCTGCCGCAGGATGTAATTGACCACATGGAGCGTATTAATAAGCTTTCCAAAAAGCATCCGGTTAACGTGCTGGTTGCCGGCAAGCAGGGATGTGGAAAATCTACCCTGGTCAGGCAATTTGCTGCTCGAAACAGGAGGCCACTAGCCACTTTTCAGGTAGGGATTCTTTCCGAGCCGGGGCAGTTGTTTGGAGACATGAGGCTTAAGGAGGGGGAGACCTACTACCAACAGTTTCTCTTCCCCCAGGCAATCCAGACTCCCGGTTGCGTAATACACCTGGAGGAAATCAATCGCCCGGAACACCCCAAAGCATTGAACATGCTATTTTCTGTGCTTGCTGAGGATAGACAAGTATGGACGGATGAACTGGGACTGATCCGGGTTGCCCCTGAGGTGGTCTTTTTTGCTACCCTCAATGAGGGCGAGGAATTCATCGGCGTGGAGATGCTGGACGCAGCTTTGAGGGATAGGTTTTATGTTACCCTGATAGATTATTTGCCCGCTGATGTAGAGCTGCGAGTGCTTCAAAGTAAAACGGGCATAGATGAGGCTCCCGCACTAACCATTGTCAATGTCGCCAACCAGTTGCGGGGGAATTCACAGGAGCCGGTAATGGTTTCAACCCGTCACACTCTGATGATTACGGAGCTGGTGGCTATGGGGGCATCTATAAGAGAGGCATTCATTTATAGCCTGCAGGTGAGCAGGGATATATTGGAATCTACTCTCCTCTCCATGCACCTGGAGATGGGTCTGACCAAGAGCGATGATGGCAGAGCGTACAAGCCCTACTAACTCGGACTTGATTGCCGACGAACTTGACGTCGCGGGGAACCTTTCCGAGTTCTGGCGTATAAACACCTCTAATCTTGAAGCGACGGAACTGGCCAACCTTCTACGTGCTCTGCGAAAAGTGACGGGAACCCTGGGGCAGAATGTCGGCAACGTCGTTTACGCTGGCATGTCAATGTCCCCTGGCGACATCATTCTCGACCCTGAGTTTGTTATTGGTAAATATCCCGTCAACCCGAGGAAAGTCGACTATTTGGTGGGGTTGGTAGTCCACGAGGCACTGCGCAAGACCGAATGGAGTGATTTGGTCTGGAGTGGGGTGAAGCAGGTAAGGCCTGGTATGAATATGCGCGAAAAAGTCATTCTTAGCAAAATTATCCATGTCGGTGAGGATATTTATGTTGATTCTATCTCCGAGCGGTCGATTCTGGGTCTCTATAACCGCAAGGCCAGAAAAGTGGCTATGGAGGAGATGAAGCGTAGCCTGGGCGCCACAGCCGTTTCAGTTGATGAGTTGTTATATCTATGGTGGTTGAGTGCTTGGGGACAGGAGATGGCTGATGCTGATATTGCCAGCTATGAAAAGGAGTTAAATACGCTGAAAAGCATTACGCCTGAGCTGAGGGCGGTTATCGATAGTAAAAAGGGGGTCATTGAGCGCTGTGACCTGCGCCGAGAGATTTATCTCAGAGCCCTGGAAAGCGTCAAGGATGTAGCCACCTCCTGGAGGATAATAGACGCAGTCGTCCCTCGGGGTTTCTTGAGCGGTAAGGCGGCTTCCGAAGAGAAGGCAAATAACGGTAAAAGAATTGAAATGAACTCAGATGCCGTCCAGGAGATAGAGGCAAGGCTGGCGGCAGACTCGGGGAACATAACGCCTATCATCGAGTCCTTTGTCGATGATCCGGAGCAGGAGATTCTTCCTACCCGCCTGTGGGATTTCAATATGCCGGCGCTTACTGTGGTGGACCAACGCCAGGCGGGGCGGCTCAAAGCGATCATTCATAATTACGCGGATAGAAAAGTCCTGGTCAGCCGCGGACTTACCAGTGGTAAAGTGGACGGAAAGCGTTTATACCGTGCCCCTATCAGTGGGGCGTGTTTCCTGGACAAACAGAAACTTCCTGACGCAAGTTGGAGCATCTGCTTATTGATTGACGCTTCGGGTTCTATGGGGAGAGGGCAGAGCTGGAAATTGGTAGAAACAACTGTGGCTACTTTACATTATGCATTAAGAGGGTCAACCAATCGGTTGCAGGCATGGGCATATTATGAGTCACACGGTATTTGCGTACTTACCAGCTTGATCAAAGGTAAGGAGTTGATGTCCGTATCCCCCATTGGAAGAACACCTTCAGGGCAGGCTATTATTGCTGCGACATATCTGCTGCCTAAGGATAGGAAGCGAAAACTGATAATCCATGTTACTGATGGCGCATCAAATGCAGGTTGTGCTGTTCAGTATGGCATCGATTACTGCCAAAAACAGCATGTCCAATTGATTACACTGGGCTGCGGTCAAGAGGATCGTCAGGCGATGCTGGAACAGTATGGCAGGTCAGTGCAGTTTATTGACCATCTTGCTCAGTTGCCCTCCGCTCTCGAAAAGCTGTTGAAGTGGGCGTTCCAATATGGATACAGGGGGAAACCAAGCATACCGAAGGGCATTGATAAGGTTCTCAATCTTCGATGAATGGCATAGTTTATTGCCATATGTAAATAATATTGACCAATTATCAGGGGCTGAATCTTGGAAACGATAGACATCGGAATACGCATCCGGGCTCCGATCGAACGAGCTTGGGAGCTTTTGAGTGACCAGGAGGGTTACAACTTTGCTAGACAAGTAAGCGAAGCTAAACTCCTTGCAAAAGGGAAAGAAGAGAAGAATGGGCTTGGGGCGGTATTAAGGATCCGCGCAATGGGGGCCACGATTGTTTGGAAGGTCGTTACATTCGACCCTCCAAATCGTTTTGAGTATCGCATTACGAAATTCCCTATACCATTCCACCACGATATCGGCACCGTGGAATTGACTTCCCACGGCGACTGCACGGACGTACGTTGGCAGAGCCGATTCGAGGTGCCTATTCCCTTGGTCGGCCATATTTTGGGGCTTATTATCTGCCGTGTTTTCGGCAAGGTACATGAAAGTACTCTGGTGCAGGCAAAAGCGATACTAGAGTCATAATGCAGCTTCACCCTGGCACAGTTAGGAATGCCCTCTCCCGTGCTCACCAGATTATGGAATGTGAGTCTAACCACACCAATCTCTTCAATCCCGCTAAGCAATAGGTCATCGGAGAAGACGTATGATGTTGTCCTTGGTCAGGAGACTAGGATCCGCCCCCGGCCCCAGGAAGGGACTCACGTCTTCTACCGCTTCATCCCATGAGACCGGCTAGAGCTTCTCCCGAACGGCCTTGTGCCAGTTCCTCTCCGTTAATGGACGGCCTTGCCATCCCGTCTGGCGCAACGCGTTGTTGAGATACTCAAAGTTGGGTGCGGGCCATTCTGGATCACTCAGGTACCATACGAGGCCGTAGAGGTCACGCCCTTGGTAATCTACGCCTGGACGACACCGGGGTATGCGCGAGAGAAATCTAA
>CAYHAT010000248.1:0-5774 GCA_964354675.1 uncultured Actinomycetota bacterium
CGCCGTATTCCTTGAGCACCTCCGAGAAGCCCATGATCAGGGTCAGGGGATGACGGATCTCGTGCGAGGCCATGTTGATGAGGTCGGTCTTGGTCTGGACCGTCTCCTCCTGGTCGCGGCACATCTCCTCCAGGAGGCGGATGCGCCCCTGCAGCGCATCGTGGCGCATGGGCGCGGCGATCGAGGTGCTGACGAGGTCGGCCGTCCTCTCGATGAGAGCCACTTCGCGCTCGGAGAAAGCGCCACCGCGGGAGTTCCCGACCAACAACACTCCCTTCATGTCCTCACCCTGCAGGGCAACCGCCATGTATGAACGGATGCTCTTGAGCGCCAATTCGTCCTCTCCGGGCCCGCGCAGGAAGGTGTTGAGGTTGTTGCGCACGAGTTTTCCGGCCCGGGAGAGCGCCATCATCAATGGCCCTTGCGCCTCGAGCAGCTCATCATAGGCCTCGGCGTCATTCCTCTCCCCCTTCAGCCATGCCAGCCGCCTTATACCGGCTTTGCCGTAGATGGAGAGCAGGAGAAGGTCGGCCCCGATGGTGCCATCCAGTTCCTTGTAGAGGCCGCCGCTCATCTCCTCCAGGGTGAGAGCGGAAGACAGGCGGCGCGATATGCGCAGCAGGACCCTGTTCTCTTCCGCCGTGTTCTCCAGTCTCGTACCCTCTTTGTAGGATTCCAGCACCGAGACGGCTTGCCCGGCCAGGAAATGGGCCAGGTGGCGGTGGAACTCGCCGAAGAAATCGTCGCGATCCATCTTCTCGAAGACCAGCGCTCCCAGCCTGCCCTTCCTGCCGATAAGGGGCACGGCGATGAAAGACCTGCGGGCGCTCACCTCCAGATCTTTCCCCTCCTCTTCTTCCCCGGGTTCCAGGCTGTACAGGGCATGCCCCCTTTCCAGGACCGTGGCTATCTCCCGTCCCGCCAGCAGGTTCAGGTCGCCGGTCTCCGAGCCGTCGGCGGTCTCCACCGCTCCCTCGAAGGTGCCAGCCTCTTCGTTGATGACCACGATGGCCGTGCGATCGCTGTCCAGGAGTTCCCTGCCTCCCCGCGCCAGGATGCGCAGGGCGCGTTGCGGGTCCTCGCATGCGGTCAGGTCGCCCTCGATCTCCGTCAGTATCTCCAGCGAACGGCGGTAACTCTCCGCCTGTGTCCTCTCCTTCAAGCCCCGGGCCAGGCTGAGCAACATGGCCGTCATGGGTTGCAGGGATTCTATCTCGGCCTTGGTCAGCCTCTTCTCTACGGGCAGGTAGAAGCCGGAGAGCAGGAACGTGCTTCTTTCCCTGGCCGGGACCAACAACAACACCAGGCCTTCCGCCGTGGCCTGTTCTGCCGCGGGCATCTCCCGCATGGCCGGGTTATCTGGTTTGACCACCGCCATGCGTTGCAGGTAGGAAGCCATTCGCCCGAGTCCGGGCGTGCTCCTGAACACGCTCTCGCCACCGTAAACGGCATCGGCATACCACAGGAAACTCCTATCTGTGGAGGACTCTTCCCCCAGGTAAGCGAAGGCCATGGTCGCCCCCAGTTCCACCGAGGCCGTGCGCAGAGCCGTGGACAGGAAGTCGTCCGGTCCCAATGCGCCCGCGGAGATCTGGGTGAGGTCCTCGACCAGGGCGGGGAAGTCCCACCCGGCCGGCCGCCCTTGCTGCGCCGCCCGTGCTCCCGCTTCCTCCCCGGAGAACAGCGCTCCCAGGCTGTAGGAGAGCTGGACCAGGAGCTCCATGTCCTTCGGTTCCATAGCGGTATAGGCCTTGCCGAAGAGGGTCAGCAGGCCGACCAGCCTGTCGTCCTGGAAGATGGGGGTCAGGAGAAAGGACTTGACCTGGTTGGCATGGAAGTACGGTTTGACCCCGGGGAAGAATTCGGCGATGCGGCCCGCGTCCAGGCTGAGCTCCCCTTCCTGCGACTGGCGCATAGCCTGCAGGACCTCGATGAGCTTGTTCTCGAAGAGGTGCTCTACTATCTCCGGCATCCCCCCCCATCCCCGGGAAGCCACCAGCGTGGCCTGCTGTTCGCCGGGGACCCCTCGCACGCGGTGCACGGTCCCTCCGTCCATGTTCAGCAGCTTGATGAGGAGGTCGAGACTCAATGAAGCGGCACGGGCATGGTCCGCCTTTCCGATGAGGTAATTGGAAATAATCCCCAGCTCCACCGAGGAAGCCTCCTTTTCGTCCTCCTGGCCTTCCTTCTTGCCTTCGAAGGAGAAGAGCTCGACCATGCGTTCCAGCACGGCGCTTATCGCCGCCGCCCGGTAGGACTGCTGGTCCGGCAGGGAGGTCTCATGCGGGATGGTCGCCAGCAGGACGGCCCGCAGGTGCGCATGGCTCCTTATGGGGAAGAGGAGCACCACGTCCGAGGGTCTGTCGCAGACCTCCTCGAGGCCGAGTTCCGAGAGTTTCCCTTTTTCCACTATGATGTAACGCCGGGCGGGCTGCCGGGTGACCCATTCCATGGGCACCAAGCGGTCCTTGATCAGCTCCCTCTCCGCCTCGGCCATGTTCCATGCCAGCCGGGGTTCGAGAAACGAGGACATGTCCTTGCGGATGAAGAGCACCGCGCACTCCCCTCCCAGCGCCTCGGCGACGCTCCCCAGGACCTCCTCGAGGGAGAAACCCTGGGAATACCTCTGCAGGACATCTCTATAGAGGTCCACCGCATCCTTGAGGTCCATGTTCAACCTTCCCCTTCCGTCATCCGTGGAGCGTTCCCTGGGATTTTCCAACGCACAAAGCACCGGCGGAAACCTGGTTTCCGCTCAGTAACCAAAACCCTGTATAAATATTTCACTTTAGTTCGGTTATTCCTTCCCCGCATGGTGCTTCGCAGCCGACCTTCAGTCGTACACGTGCCAGGCCTGGACACTCGGAAATGTCCAGGCGCTTACCCGCCCGTGTAGTTAGCCTATCACTGGCCTGCGCCGCAGCAACAGGCTCATCAGAAGCAGGGCGATGACGATGACCATCGAGATCATCCCGGCCACCATCCAGCTCGACTTCGAGCCCTGCTTGTAGTTGTAGGTAGGCGGTGCCTGGTAGATAAACGCTAGGCTGTTCTCGGCGTTCTCAGTGCTTCCCATGATGTGGTTGAACTCCTCGCCCCTTATCTTGATGGCCTCCAGCTGCGATTCGGTGAGGTAGAGCTCGGCCAGGTTCCCGGCCAGGCCTTCGTACATCTGCCCGGTACCGTCACCCATCTCGGTAAGGCCCGCCTCGATCTGGTCGGCGCCGTAGACGAGGGTATCTGGCGTCGAGACGCTGCCCAGGCCGCTCACGGCATCGCCCAACCCGGCGGAGACCATTATCAGCCCCTCTTTGAGACCGGGATCATTTAGGTCGCCACTGGAAAGCCCCGTCTTCATCTTGTGCAGCCCGTGTTGCACCTGGGCCATGGCGTAGAGGAGGGTGTCCGGCACTCCCTCGGCGCCGATGCCCGCTTTCATCAGCTCCATACCGTTGCTGACCTGGGCCGCAGCGTAGAGCAGGCTGTCGGTGGTGGCAGACGTGCCGATGCCCTCTTTCATCTCGTTGAGACCACCGCTCATGGCCGACATGGCGTAGAGGAGGGTGTCATCGGCGTTGGCCGAGCCGATCCCATCCTTCATGAGCTTAAGACCGTATTCCACCTGATCAACACCGTAAAGCAGGCTTGGATTGGTGGTGGCGCTGCCGATGCCGACCAGCATCCTGTCGAGCCCGTTCGCTATCTCCCCACAGCCGTAGAGCATGAGGTCGATGCCGGGCAGAAATTCATCCACCATTCCTTCTTTCATTTTCGCCATGGCAAAGAGGAGGCTGGGGTCGCTGTTGGGGCTGCCGATACCCACCTTCATCTCCTCCATGCCTTTGCGCAGCTCGTTACATCCGTAAAGGAGGGAGTCTTTGGCACCGGGGTCGCCGATACCATTCCAGATCTGAATGGTCAACTGGTTGGCCAGATCGAGATAGGAATTTATCCCCAACAGGGGATGGTCGATATAATTGAGGGCCTTGGTCCTCTGGGGCTCGGGCATATACTCCGAAACCAGGTCGCGCAGCCCGCCTACATCGTTTATCTCGTTCTTGGCCAGGTTAACGAAGCCGATCGAACCCATGCAGGCGCCGATCAGCAGGTACATGCCGTCGATCATCTCCGTTAACGCATAGAGCGCGGTGTCGGGGGTCTCGGGCGACCCGATTCCCGCCAGTATCTCGTTGAGGCCCGCCTCCACCTGTTCGATGGCGTATAGAAGGTCGGGGTCGCCGACGGGGCTGCTGATTCCGTCCTTTAATTGCTGCAGGCCGCCCTTGACCTGGAAGACACCGTTCAGGAGGCTGAGGTCCGTATCGGGACTGCCGATACCCTCCTTCATCTCCAATAGACCATCCCGCATACCACTCATGGCAAAGAATAGGGTATCCTCCATGGCCGCGCTCCCGATGCCCTGTTCCATCTTCTCAAGGTTTGCGGCGACCTGATCCGCGGCATAGAGCAAGCTGTCCGGGGTATCGGTGGAACCGATACCCGCCGTCATCTCCTCCAGGCCCGCGCTCATGGCGCTCAAAGCGTAGAGGGCGGAGTTGGCCACGTCGGGCCCGCCGATGCCCCCCACCATGCTCATCAATCCCACCGAGGTAGCGTTGATCGCGTAGATCAGGGTGTCCGGGGTGCCGGGTGTCCCTATGCCCGCCACGGCCTCGTCCACCCCGGGAATGAGCTGGGTGTTCAAGGCTGCCTGTGCTTCGGGCAATCCCTCGGCCATCTGCTCCAGGCCGTCCTTGATAGCGGCGGCGCCATAGAGCAGCGTGTCCTCGGTCTCGGTGGTGCCCAGACCGTCTTTCATCTGCCTTACCCCGTCGTATAGCGTCTCCAGTCCCACGATGAACTCGGGGATGGGGTCGCGCTGGTTGGTCTGGGGAAACACGAAGTTCGCGGAGAGGACCAGGGTGGGCAGGCGGAAGTCTTTCACGTCCGCCTCGATCCAGATGGTATTGCTCGCCTCGGTCGCCGGCGGGAAGAGGGGGATGGACCATCCGATCTGGTAGTGGTCGGGCAGTGGGACCACGATGCCGGTGGGATCGGCCTCGAGGTTGAAGAACACGTTGTTGTCGAAATACCAGTCGTAGGGGAGGATCGCCAGCGGGATATAGGTCTCGACTTCTTTGGTCTTCATCTCGCCGGTGGCGGGGTCCTCGTATTCCAGGGTGGTCATCTCCGCGCTGGTGTTGGTCATGGTCAGCTCCAGGCGGAAATGGCCCGACTTCCCGGTGATAGTCTCCGGATCGACCTCCTCCCCGTCCAGGTAGTAGCGGTATTGCAGGTCGAGGGGGATGCGCAGCGATACCTCCTCGACCATACCTTCATTCTTGATCTCGGTGGAGCTCATCACGTTCCTGAATCCGTCAACGTCGAGTCCCCTCCAGACCAGGTAGTCTCCCTCGACCACCGGGGTGGTGAAGCCGTGGACCCCCTGCCACTTGCTTTCTCCCTCCAACGTCTTTTCCTTGTACACGTCGACGCTGCCGTCGCCGGTGAGCCCGAAGAAGGTCACGATCCTTACCTTCTCGATGTCGCCGTAATGGTCGGTGTCCAGGACTACCGCCTCGGAGCTGAATATCTCTATGTCGCTGTCCGCGGGTTCGGCGCTGGCAGCGGGGAAGAAAGCGATCATTGTGAAGACCACAACCGCAGCCATGAGGATGCTCGCGAATATCTTGGCCCTGCGTTTTATGTGTCTCATCTTCACCACCACCTATTGCCCCGGCGCCGGGGGTATGACCGGCGCCTCCGCGACCTTG
>CAYHAT010000249.1:0-5741 GCA_964354675.1 uncultured Actinomycetota bacterium
CGAGTTTTACAGCCAGGTGAGGGTGTGGAAGGCCATCGACCGCGCCCAGGTGGTACTGCTGGTGATAGATGCGTCGCAAGGCGTAACCGAACAGGACCAGAGGATAGCCGCCCGTGTAAAGGATGATGGCCGCGCTTGTGCCGTGGTCCTGAACAAGTGGGACCAGGTGAAAGCCGCCGGGAACGTGCAGACCGTCTACGAGGACGCCGTGGAGGAATTACATTTTATATCCTATGCACCCTTCCTGCGGGTGAGCGCCTTGACCGGTTCGGGCGTCTCTCGCCTGTTGCCGGTAGTGGACCGCGTCAGGCAGACCTGGGAGTCCAGGATCCAGACATCCCACCTCAACGACCTGCTGCACCGCGTACTCTCCCAGACCACGCCGCCGGCGCGCAGGGGGAAACGCCTGCAGATGTATTACCTCACACAGGCCAGGACGGCGCCCCCACAGTTCGTTTTCTTCGTCAACCGGCCCGACATCGCCAACCCGGCTTACGAGAGGTTTTTAGAGAGGAAGATCAGGGAGTCCTTCGATTTCGGCGGGACCCCTATCCGCGTCGTGCTACGCTCGCGCCGCGCCCTGGAGAAACGACGCTAGTGCACCGGCCCATAAGCGCGGATGTGTTATATTCAACGAAATACCCGCGGGACTATATGCGGTGTTAACGATGCGAGGGGAAAGGCGGTTCAGCGTTGGCTCTGGAGGCGGCTCTCTGGATAGCGGTCAGTTACATCATCGGCTCCATACCCTTCGGGCTAGTGGTGTCCAGGCTGCTGTTCAAGCAGGACCTGCGTAAGTTGGGCTCGGGGAACATCGGCGCCACCAACGTGCTGCGCAACTTCGGGGTGCGGCCCTTCATCGCCGTCATGATGCTGGACCTGGGTAAAGGGGTGGCGGCCGTGGCGATCGGGAGAGCCCTGGGGTTGGGCCCCACCCTGTCGCTCGTAGCCGGCCTGGCATCCATCATCGGGCACAACTGGAGCATTTTCCTCAAATTCAAAGGTGGGAAGGGCATAGCCACAAGCGGAGGGGTGATCATCGCTGCCTATCCCTGGCAGGTGATAGTGGTGGTGATCGGGGTCTTCCTATCGCTGGTACTGGCCACACGTATCATGTCCGTAGGTTCCGTAGCGGCGGCGATAGCTTTTCCCTTGTCCTCACTCGTGTTCCTGTGGGGCGATAAGCAGACTTATTGGTCGTATATCGTCATAGCCGTGTTGGCAAGCGCTTTCGCCATCTATAAACATAGGGAGAACATCAAGCGCCTGATGAAGGGCGAGGAGCCGAAGATAAAGTTAAGGAAGTCCCGGCCCGAGGAGGCGGAAGCTTGAGGATAAGCGTAGTCGGCTCGGGCAGTTGGGGAACGGCGATGGCCGCCCACCTGGCGCTTTCAGGTAACCAGGTAAGTATGTGGGCGAGGGAGCCGGAGGTAGCCGACGGCATAAACAGCGAAGGCAGAAACCCTCTCTTCCTCAACGATATCAGCCTTCCACCCGGCATAGATGCTTACGATGTACTGTCTGAGTCCCTGCGCGTGTCGCAAGTCGTCGTGATGGCAGTTCCTTCGCGCTGGACACGGGAAGTGGCACGGGCGGCTGCAGGCATTATCCCGCAGGAAGTGGCCGTGCTCAACCTGGCCAAGGGCTTCGATTACCGCACCAACCGGCGCCTTTCCGAGACCATCGCCGAGGAGCTGGGGCGCGACACCGCCACCGGGGTGGCGGTCCTCTCCGGACCCAACCACGCCGAGGAAGTGGCGAGGAAGGTCCCCAGCGCCACCGTCATCGCATGCGGGGACCCCGGGTTATCACGCAGGCTGCAGGCCTCTTTCAGTTCATCCTACTTCCGGGTATATACCAACACCGACGTCGTCGGGGTGGAGGTAGGAGGGGCCTACAAGAACATCATCGCGGTAGCCGCGGGCATGTTGGACGGCTTGGGGTTGGGAGACAACACCAAGGCCAGCCTGATCACCCGGGGACTGGCGGAGATGGCGCGCTTCGGTAGCGCCCTGGGGGCGAACCCCATCACCTTCTCCGGGCTTTCCGGGGTCGGGGACCTCATCGTAACCTGCATCAGCAGGCATTCCCGCAACCGCGGATTCGGAGAGAAGCTGGGTGCGGGAGGCTCACCATCTGCCGTCCTGGAAGAGACCAGGATGGTGGTGGAGGGGGTTTTTGCCACGCGAGCGGTGGTCGAGATTGCGCAGAGCCTAGGGATCGAGGTCCCTATAGCGTTGGGTGTGCATGCCGTGATAGATGAGAGGGCCTCACCTGCGGAGATGCTCGAGAGGCTCATGACCCGCCGGCTGAAGGAGGAGACGGAGGAATCCCTCTACCGCGACTTCCTCCTGAAAAAACCTTAGGCCTCATGCGCCGGATAGCGGATACGGGAGACATGCGGCATCCGCAGGGGCCACCCCGGACTGGTGGGCCTCCAACCGCGTGTTCCTTTTAAGGGTCCCGGTGTAAACGATGTCGGTACCGTTATTTACCATATATGTAGACGATGTTATGCTATGTGACAAGTGATCCTTAAACGTATGCTCACTGCTTGGCCACTGTTGAACGGTTAATAGCGGGGGCTGCGCGAGACAGGATCTGCGAGCCATTGTTCATGCCAGCCCGCCACGCTCCGTGCCATGTGGGAACAGAAGAGACTAAACGACGTACAGGGTATGACGAAAAGGCGGGGTCACCCTATCGCCGCTCCGCGGATACGGTCGTGTCGCGACCCTTTTTAAGAAACCATATAATACCCACACCCGGGATCCTGTATGTGTTGCCAAGCCCAGGCTTCTCTGCCTGGGGGAGATGTCACCCTCCCCGGATAGAATTAGGGAACAGCCTGATGAGGAGGGGTGACTTTGCGCAAAATACTGTTTAGCGTGATAGCGTTGCTGGCCCTGCTACTCGCAGCGGAAGTCGGTGTAACGCTGCTGAGCCAGCACGGCATGGAGAGGGCCCTGCGAGCGCAATACGAGCTCCCTTCCAACCTGGAAGTGAACATCAATTCCTTCCCGTACCTGGTAAGCCTGACCCGCAATCACCTGGCCGAACTGCAGCTCACCTGGGAGGGGGAGCTTGACTGCGCGCTTCAAGAGGGCACTTTGGAGAGCATGCCTTATGCATGCCGAGTGAACCTCTATGACGTGGAGCTGAACATGCCCTCCCTTCTCACTGGCAAGCTGGAAATAAGGGACATATCGCGCTTGAAAGCCGCCATCAGCATGGATACGGGCAGTTTGAACGAAGCCCTCGGAGGGACTGACGGCGGCTTTTTCATCGAGGATGACAAGATTTTCGCGCTCGTGGCGGGGAAAAAGACTCAATACAGGGTCAAGGTTACGGGCGATCATACGATCTCCATAGAGCCCTATGCCAGCTCCACTACTACTGAAGGTTCAGGTTCAAACACTGATGCTCAGGTCAAGACGGTTGACATTGTCGGCCTACCGATGGAGTCAACTCTGTATACGGCCAGCATAGATGGGGATAGGGTGGTCTTGGAGATCTCTATACCGATGTGGGAGGGTTACCTGTAGTTTCTGAAGTAGTACTTAAAGAATAAACCCTTAATTTAATGTTGATAACAGGGTTAACGTTGAAGTGTAAAGGTACGGTAGAAAGATAGTAAAAAAATGGAAGAATTTTCTCAAAAACCCTTGACAACTCAACATTTTGTGGTTTATAGTCCTTCTAAAGCACAATATGTGGGATATACTGTTTGGGGAGGGGATACACGATGAAATGCCCCTTTTGCGGAAACCCGGACAGCAAAGTGATCGACTCGCGAAGTGCGGACAACGGGCACGTCATCAGGCGGCGAAGGGAATGCAAGAACTGCAAGAGGAGGTTCACGACCTTCGAGAGGTTCGAGCAGTTCCCGGTGACGGTGGTAAAGAGCAACGGTGACAAGGAACCTTACAGGCGAGAGAAGATCCTGGTCGGGTTGCGCAAGGCCTTCGAGAAAAGGCCCGTGACCAGCCAGCAGATAGAGGATGTGACCTCCGAGATAGAGGCCGAGCTCAGGGCGGAGGGAAAGAAGGAGATACCCGCCAGCTTAATAGGGATGGCGGTGCTTAAAAAATTGAAGGAGATGGACGAGGTCGCCTACCTCCGATTCGCCTCGGTTTACAAAGATTTCAAAGACATCACGGAGTTTCAAAGAGAGCTGGGGCAGCTGCTGGAAAAAAAGGAAGACAAGTAGGCTGTTTCGCGCCAGAGAGGGGGGGAATGAAGTGTCAGCTGCCAGCAATATAAGGGTTTTGAGGAGGAAAGAGAGGGCGGAAGACGCCACCGATATAGCGCTCCTGGTGAGCACCTCATCCAAGGAAGAGATAAACCTCTGGGATAAGAGCAAGATCGTCAACTCGCTCATCCTCGAGACCAACGCCAGCGTGGATCTTGCCCAGGAGATCGCGGATCGGGTGGAGGAGAGGATAATACAGGGGCGGATGAACACGGTGACCACCTCCATCATCCGAGAGTTGGTCGACCTGGAGCTCCTGGAGCGCGGTCTGGGCACCATGCACAAGAAGCATTCGCACGTGGGCCTCCCCATGTACGACGTGGAGCAGATCATCACCAGCGCGAACAAGGAGAACTCCAACACCACCCACAACCCGGAGTCCATCAACCTGACGCTGGCGGAGGCCATCCTCAAGGAGTTCGCCCTGCGCAACGTCTTCACCGAGGATATCGCCCGGGCCCACATGGTCGGCGACATCCACCTGCACGACCTGGGCTTTATCATCCGTCCTTATTCCTACCTCGGCGACACGGTGGTGCACTGGAGGGTCAAGGGCTCGCACCTGGTCTTCACCACCACCATGGAGCAGCTCTACCATCTCCTCCCCGGGGAGACCCGGCCGGAGCCGACGGTGCGGGTGAAACACCCCGGAGTGCTGGAGATGCTGGACCGTGGTGGAAACTGGACGGAGATCAAGCGCGTGGTGAAGAAGGACCGGCTGGGGAAAGGGATGGTCTTCCTGGCCACCTCCGACGGCAAGTATTGTGTGGTGACCCACGACCACCCGGTCATCACCACCGAGGATACCAAGCCTGCCTCCCTGGTAAAGGTGGGGGAGGAGCTGGAGACCATCGAGGTGGAAGAGGGAAGGGCGAGGGGATTTGAGGAGATCAACATCACCCACCTGGTCGAGGCCAACGCCACCTCCTTCAAGTTCCGCTTCAACGCCGAGGACATATTCGTCGCCCACCAGAGGCTGCAGGAACTGGTATCCCAGGCCGCACAGGCGTCTTCGGGTGCGTGGGTGCGCCGCAGCCGCGAGAGTAGAAAAGGGGTGTCGGCGCCGGCGGCGCAGCGCACCCGGGTGGTCATGGCCGAGCCGGTCGATGTGCTGGACGTCTATATCTACGACGTCACCACCGAGAGCGGCACGCTGATCGCGAACGGCATCTATTCCCATAACTGCGGCGGGCACAGCCTGGACTACATAAAGAAGTACGGCATCTCATTGCCCAACATCACCAGCACCTCACGGCCGGCCAAGCACCCCGAGGTGCTCATCGGCCATATGGTGAAGATGGCAGCAACCCTGCAGTCCCACTACGCGGGTGCCATCGGCTGGGAGGCGGTGAACATGTTCTTCGCCCCCTACATGGTGGGGCTGGGTTACGACCGCATCAAGCAGCTGGCGCAGATGCTCATCTACGAGTTCAATCAGCTTGCCGGCGCGCGGGGAAGCCAGGTGGTGTTCACCGATTTCAACCTCTAC
>CAYHAT010000250.1:0-5661 GCA_964354675.1 uncultured Actinomycetota bacterium
CAAAGTGTTGCCCCGTTATCATCCCCCACTACCCACACTTCTCGGAGAAGAACCAAAAATCAAAACGGCATGATGTCGAAAACCTCTCCCAAAACGAGAGGATCATAAAATAATCGCCGCTTCCGGATGACTTCAACGCGCCGTTTGCACTTTTCTTTGAGCTCGCTGTTGCTCCGTCAGGTGGGGTTGGTTCCAGGCCTTGTTAATCCCAGGAACAGCCAACTGGAATGTCACGGTACTGGCCGAAACCGAAATCCCTTTTGTTTCGTCCATTATGTATACGTTGCAACGGCGACAATCTTCCCAAGGCAGGCGGTCGACATTATACTAGACGCGGAGCGGTCGATACCCGAGGAGATAGCATGGAAGACGATTTCGACCTCTTTGAAGTCGAGATGTTCAACATCAACCTGGCCATCACCCGTATGAGCCTGGCATCCATCCATGCCGCGGAGGGAAAGCTTGACGCGGCCATCGAGGAATATTCCAGGGTGCTCGAGTTCGATCCCAACCTCTACCTGGCGTACTATAACCGCGGCAGGGCGTTGTGGCGCAAGGGTGAACGGGAGAAGGCCAAGGAGGACCTCACCCGCGCCATCCATCTCGAGCCCGACGTGGCCATCACTTATATATGCCGCGGGGATATCTTCTACAACCAGGGCGACCTCAGCTCAGCCCGCAAGGATTACCGCAAAGCGCTGGAGCTTTCACCGGCCAACCGGACGGCCATGGAACGCATGGAGTTGCTGCGCAAGAAACGCCGCAAATAAGAAGTCTCAAGAGATGGGGTCAGCCGGGGTAGAGGGGGGACATCTGGCGCAGCTCCTCGATGATGGGTGGGAGTTTCTCCAGCACGTAATCCACGTCATCCTCCGTGTTTTCCCTGCCCAGGGTCAGACGCAGGCTGCCATGGGCCTCTTCTGGCGGTATCCCAAGGGCAAGGAGCACATGGGAAGACTCCCCACTCTCCGAACTGCAGGCCGAACCGGTGGAGGCCGCGATGCCCTGGAAATCAAGCTTCAGGCATATGGCCTCCCCCTCGATAAAGTCGAAGAGCACGTTCACGTTGTTGGGTAGCCTGCTTTCCCTGTCGCCGTTGAGCCGGGTGTAAGGTATGCGCTCCAGGATGCCCGCGATGAGGCGGTCGCGCAGGGGGCGCACCTGGTCCGACCTCTGCTCCCATTCCCGTGCCGCCAACCGCACGGCCGCGCCGAAGCCCACGATACCCGCCACGTTCTCCGTCCCCGAGCGCATCCCCTTCTCCTGGCCGCCGCCGAGGATGATGCCCTGAAGCTTCGTCCCCCTGCGCACGTAGAGGCATCCCGTCCCCTTGGGGCCGTACAGTTTGTGGGCGGATACGGAGAGCAGATCCACCCCCAGCCGTCCGGCGTCCACCTCCAGGGCCCCCAACGTCTGGACGGCATCCGTATGTAGATAAACCCCCGCATCCCGGCAGATGGCCGAGATCTCCTCAATAGGCTGCACGGTGCCGACCTCGTTGTTGGCGTGCATCACCGAGACCAGCAGGGTGGAAGGGGTAAGTGCCTTGCGCACCTCGGCGGGGTCTACGAGGCCGGCGCTATCCACGGGCAGGTAGCTGGTCTTAAAGCCCTCTTTCTCCAGGTAATGGCAGGGCTCCAGCACGGCATGGTGCTCCACTACCGTGGTGACGATGTGGTCGCCCCGGTCACGATTGGCCCGGGCGGCTCCCATCACGGCGAGGTTATCGGCCTCGGTGCCGCCGCTGGTGAAGAATATCTCCGCCGGGTCCGCGCCCAGCGCCTCCGCCACCTGTGCGCGCGCCGTCTCCACCGCCTTGCGGGCCTCCCTTCCCTCGCTGTAGATGCTGGAGGGGTTCCCGAAGCGCTCCCCCAGGTAGGGGAGCATGGCCTCCGTCACCTCGGGGTGGAAGGGAGTGGTGGCGGCGTGGTCCATGTATATCCTGCGCATATCCATCTTCTCCGTATAAGAAGGTCCGCTAGAAAAGATTATACCGGTTCTTGCAAGTGTATATAATTGTGCTATGGCTTACGTGACGGACGAGATGATCATGGAGTTGGAGAAGAGGTACGGGCAGCCCCGGCATCTCTCCCTTACCTTTGAGATCAAGCCCCCGGAGATGAACATGCTCCAGGGGTCCAAGAAACACGACCGCAACCACGACATCACGTTGTTCATCTTCCGGGACTATCAGTACGTCGAGTTCGCGGCCATCGCCAAGCACATGTTCCCGCCCGGGGCTTACCGTGCTCCCAGCGGCGCCGCCCACCCTGGCGAAGACCTGGAGGGAGGAGCCTTAAGGGAAGCCAAGGAGGAGACGGGACTGGACATCGAGCTCGACCGCTTTATCCTGCACATCCACGCCCGCTTCGCCTGCGGGCCCGAAGCCGAGAGCTGGCGGAGCCTGGTCTTCACCGCCTTCATCACCGGCGGCGAACTAGGCCATCTCGACGAGGACGAGATCATGGAGACCAGGTGGGTCTCACTCGAGGAGCTGCAGGGCTCGATAAGGCAGGTGCTCCTCGATACGGGGATGGGGCTTTTCGCCTACCGGGTGGCCCTTCACGACGCCGCGGTCGAGGAGATAGAGAAGCTCCGCAGCTGACCGCTTATGCCATCCCGATCGGCTGTGCAGATGTAAGTATCGGGCCTTTACATCCCTAAGAACCGGAGGCGCCGACCTTATACCGTCTTGCGGGGGTCTACCCGCTCGATGGTGAAACTTCCACCTGCAGGTCGCCTTCCTCCGAGGACTCCCATTACACCCCGCTCTGGACGTCGAAGGCTCTCTCGAAGATGCCCTGGGCCAACCCCACCACAAGCAGGTGCATCGCCGCATTGTCCAGGCGCAGGCGAAGTCCGCCAGGTGCCATCTCGAGTTCGCGTAGATTACCGATGCCTCTCAGCGCCAGCGCGGTGCGGAAGCTGGCTTCATCACCTATATCTTCCGGGGAGTAGAAACCCCTGGCGAAGCGCCGCTGGGCCTCCACTACCGCTCCCGGGATGCTCTCCCCCAGTTCCCTCTCCAGCTCCGCGAACACGGCGTCCAGCACCGTAGGGGCGAAGAAGACCATGCGCCTTTCCGTATGACCGTGATAGATAAGACCTTTCTCCAGGTCCCACTTGAACGAAGACAGGGCCGCGGGGCCCCCGCAAGAGGGGCAGCTCTCGAGCTCTATGTCACCAGGCTTATGCTCGTAGAGCTTCATCTGCAGCCTCCCCTTGTATTCATCGGGATGGCTGGCCCGGAAAGCCTTGATATCAAAGACGTCCTTGGAGACCTCCTCGTAGGTGAACCCCAACTCGCTTCCGATGAGGGCTTCGAAGGCCGCGGCGGGATCGACACTGCCCAGGAGTATCGAGTACGGTTTCTCGATACGCACGGTGAAGAAGTCGTCGTCGTCCTGTTCGTAACGGTAATCCACTAATTCGAAGCGGCCGTATCCGAGCACATGCCCGACGGTGAAAAACGCCTTGATCAACGGCTTCAGCTCCAGCTCTCTCTTCTGTACGAGCTCTCTGACCCCCTTGGGTATCAAGCGGTCCATATACGCGCGTCCGGCCCTGCGCCGGGTGTTCAGGATTATGGGTTCGATGGAAGCGCCTATGATGTCCTCCACGCCGCGGAATATGGCGTCCAGGTTGTCGTTCTCGATGAAGGTCACGATGTGCCGCTGGTCTCTCTTCTGGACGATGAGACCACTGTCAGCCCACAGATGTTCAGACGTTATGTATTCGGGAACCCCGCACTCCGGACATGTGTTGATATCAAGCAACTTCACACCCCCTACTCTTTAAACCTAGGCCCTCTTGCCTATCGGGTCGCACTTATCCTACCCAGTTTGTTAATCGATTATTCCCGGCCGCAACTTAACAGCGTTCAGATCTCGCAAGAACGGAGGGCAGCCGGACGAAACTCCGCGGTGAGCCCCTGGCGACACCCTGCTCTCCCTTGACACATGGAGACCACCATTAGTTTTTTAAGGCTGTGCTGATGCAGGTCATAGGTTAGAATGACGTCAGCGGTGCAATAATAAGCATGTTATGTCGCAGACCGGATATTCCAGAAAGGACAGACATTGTTTAAATACGTGCTGCGGAACATGTGGAGGCGCAAAGCCCGCACCTTCCTTACCGTCTTCGGGATCGTGGTGGGGATCTTCGCCCTCACCGTACTGGGCGCACTGTCCGCCCGCCTCAACCAGCAGGTCAAGGGGGCTGAGACCTGGTTCACCAGCAAGATAAGCGTGGTGCCGGGGGGCGGCAGCCTCTTCGGTGGCTCCGATGCGTACCTGGAGTTGTCCAAGGTGGATGAGATCGAGGCGGTTCCCGGCGTGAAAAGCGCCGTGGCGGGGTTCGGCCTTCTGCTCACGGGCGAGAGCACCGGTTTCGGCGCCCCCGAACTCATCGTCGGCGCCGACCTCGCAAAGGCCGAGGACCTTTTAAACCTCCTCGAGATCGACAAGGGGCGCATCCTGCAGGAGGGCGACCAGGGGAAGGTGGTATTGGGTTCCACCCTGGCGGATAAGTTCGAGGTGGGGGTAGGCGACACGGTGGAGCTCAGGGGTAAGGACTTCGAGGTGGTGGGGATATACGGGCCTACCCTCTCCGCTCCCGACAGCTTCGCCTTCGTATCTTACGATGATGCCTTGGACCTCTTCCGGGCGGTAAACCCGTACTTCAAGGTGGATAATATAGCGGCCACCATCGACGTAATACCGCAGCCGGGAGTGAACATGGAGGAGTTGGCCACCCGGATCCAGGACACCGTGCCGGGGATCAAGGTCATCTCCCCAGCAGAGGCCAAGAAGCAGATATCCCAGTTCAGCCTGATCTTCAACGCCATCCTGCTGGGCATCGGCTTTATCGCCCTCATCGTGGGCGGGCTCTCCATCATCAACACCATGATCATGTCGGTATCGGAGCGCACCCAGGAGATCGGCCTGAAGAAGGCCATCGGCGCCGAGACCGGCTCCGTGCTCAGCGAATACCTGCTGGAATCGGCCTTGATCGGGTTCTTCGGTGGATTGATCGGGATGCTCCTGGGTGTACTGGCCGTGTATCTGCTCAACAACGCGACCGCGTCCAGCCAGGTCGCGGTGTTCACCATCACGACCACGGTGGTGGTGGGCCCCGTGGTCTTCGCAACCGTGCTGGGCACTGCCGCCGGCCTCTTCCCCGCCCTTCGTGCCGCCCGCCTCAAGCCCATCGACGCGCTCAAGGAGGACTGAGGAAGATGATAAAGGTCCAGGACATCACGAAAGTCTATAACATAGGGCCGATCGAGATCCGGGCCGTGAACGGCCTGGACGTGGCCATCGATGCCGGGGAATTCCTCTCTATAGTGGGACCGTCAGGCTCCGGCAAGACCACCCTGCTGCACCTCATCGGCCTCCTGGATGCTCCCACCTCGGGCAGCATATCCATAGACGACATGGAGACGGGAGCACTATCAGCGAAGGAGCTGACCAGGCTGCGGCGGGAGAAGATCGGCTTCGTGTTCCAGGAGTTCAACCTGCTGCCGGTGCTCAATGCGCGGGAGAACGTGGAGTTGCCCCTGCGCTACCTCAAGGTCTCGGGCGAAGAGCGGCATCGCCGGGCCATGCAGGCGCTGGATATGGTGGGACTCACCGACCGGGCCAACAACCGCCCCAGCCAGCT
>CAYHAT010000251.1:0-5650 GCA_964354675.1 uncultured Actinomycetota bacterium
CCAGGGCCTACGTCGGAGTTCACGTTCCTGGTGTAGCGTGAATACGCAGGAACGACGAACTCTACGTTCTTGTTCACGCCCTTCTCCATCATGTACTCGACCATCACCGTCTGATCTATGGACGCAGGGTTGAGGACGCACAGGTAGGTCTCTATGCCGGTATGGGTAGCCCCTTCTGCAAGGTACCAGTTGCCGGAGGCGCTGGCGATGGCGGTATTGTTGTGTCCGCCCGCCCAGATGTATTTGTAGCTGAAATACATAGGCCGCTCGACCACGATGTCCCTGTCCGAGGTGATCTGGAAAGAGAACTCCCCTTTGCCGGCCACGTCGTTGACGTAGATGGTACGGCGGGAGAGCCCCGGAACCTCTATCTCCTGCGGGGGCAGCGGTGCCCCATCCCCCCGCCGGTAGTTTATGGTCACCTTGGCCGTGGGAAGGTCGGGGTTGAGGAAGCACAGCCAGGTGTCGAAATTCCACTGGCAGTAGCCCTCGGCCAGGTACCACTCCTTCCCAGGCTGGACCACGCCGACCGCCGTATCGCCCCCATCCCAATCTTTCATGTACTTAAAATACATGGGGCGTTCCGCGATGATCCCCTGGTCGGCTTCTACCTTCAGGCTCACGTCCTGGTGCGGCTCCTGTGGCCAGAAAAGCGCCGCTTCCCCGTTGATGTCTATAGTGAAGCGGTAACGGGCTGGCACTATATACGACTTCACCTGCACCTCGGTGGGTGTATAATAGGTCACCTTGACCGGGAGCTCGACGTCCTGGGGGTTCTGGATACACAGCCACTCCTCGAAGCCCGGCCGCGTGGTCCCCTCGGCGAAATACCATTGCTTGTTGGGCGCGGTTACCCCCGTAACCACAGATCCCCCGTTCCAGACCCCCCTGTAGGAGAAATACATGGGGCGTTCCGCCACCAGGCCGCGGTCGCTCTCCACCTTGACCGATACGTCCAGGCCGGGGTCGAGAAACCCGTTTACATATACCGTCCCCCGGGAGCGCGCCTGGATGTCATGGACGAAGGGGCCGATCGGGCCTCCGTTGGTCATGTAGGTTATGGTGACATGAGCCACGTTCGGTTCCGGGTTCTGCAGCGAGATGTACTCGAAAAACCCTTCCCGCGTGGTGCCTTCGGCGAAATACCAGGTTTGCGGGAGCCCGGATTGGGCTGCCGCGGGTTGCGTGGGGATGGAGCATAGGACCAGGGCGAACAAGCCGGCGACCATCATGATGGCTAAGGATTTTCTCATCCGATATCTGCCTTCCTTTGCCTGGGATCCTCTCTCAACGTTACCGCCCTTGCCGCCACGGGGCCGCTTTTCAACAATCGCACTTTCTCCATCTCTAATATATATCCTCCCGGCAATAAAGAGCATGCGCTGCGCCAGTCCACCCTGACCGGACCGGAATACGGGGCCCTCACCGCGATCCAACCGTTCAAACCCGATTGAGCTATATCATCCGTGCCACACAACAAATCGAGCAAAGCTGCCGATACTTATATGAAGCAGATTCCGGGTGAGGGAGGTTTGAATTGCATAAGAACGCATATCCGAAAAGAGCTCTTATCGCGGTTATGGTCTTGTTCCTGGCGGCGGCCATCACGCTTGTCGTTCCAACGGAGATGGCCAACGCCGGCTATGTAAGATGGGTCGAATACGCCGGCAACCCCGTGTACGACCCCGCCGGGGACTGGGCTTGGTTCCCCTGCGTCCTCTACGACGCCAGCCAGTTCTCCAGCCACGGCACCGCCGCCTATTACAAGATGTGGTACCAGGACTTCACGGCCGTGCCCTATCAGAAGGTGGTCTATTCGAGCGACGGTATCAACTGGGGAAGCGCCGTGAACATGACCGGCCTGACCACGAACGCATGCCAGGCCAGGATAGTCTACATATCAGGAGCCGGGCCTTACTATTACAAGATCTGGTACTGGAACGGCTTCGACCAGCTCTACAACATCGACGAACTGCACACGGCGGACTCCATCGACGGGGTCAACTGGGTGAACGACCAGGCCGCTACCCAGGACGCCACCTACCAACTGGTCACCGGGGTGTCGCCTGACTGGAACCGCGGCACTTACGGACCCGTGGACGTGTTCTACAACCCTTCCGCCGGCAACAGCGGGACCGATCCCTTCAACTACACCTTCGCCATGTACTATGACGCCACCACCGGGGGCGAGGAGGTCACCGGTCTCGCCTACAGTGCCAACGGCGCTTTCTGGACCCGCTACCATGTAGCGCCCTACGAGAACGCTCCGGTGCTGCCCCACGGCGGTAGCTCGGACTGGGACAGCGCTTTCGCCTCCTTCGGAACGGTCATCCGCGAGTCTACCGGGGTCTGGCACATGTGGTACTCGGGCGGGCAGACCATGGTGTTCAGTGGCATCGGCTACGCCACCTCCACCGACGGTATCAACTGGACCAAGTCGGCCGCCAACCCCGTCCTGAGCGCCGCTACCGGCCCGGCCTGGCGCAACAGCTTCACCGCCATCCCTTCGGTCATCTTCAGCCCCACCCGCTTCGACGGCCACGGGGGCGATGCCGTGTTCAAGATGTGGTTCATGGGCAAGAACACCCCCTCCAACAACCATGCCATCGGCTACGCCGAGCGCTCCAATATCATCACGGTGGGGCCGTCCGGCAGGGATTTCACCACCATCCAGGGGGCCATCGACGGCGCCTACGACGGCGACACCATCCAGGTGGACGCTGGCACCTACAACGAGAACATCCGCGTCACCAAACAGCTCATGGTGGAGTCCGTATCGGGGGCGACCTCCACTACGATCCAGGGCAACAATGCGGACCCCTATGTGGTGCAGCTCGAGAACAGCAACATCGTCTTCGACGGTTTCTCCGTGACCAACCCAGAATACACCGGCGGCTCGGACGCATCCGGTATCGTACTCACCGAGTCCCCCTCCTATTCGGATGTACACATCACAAACTGCGTGGTGCATGACATCGGCACCCTCGACCGCTCACCCGTGGTCTACGGTACAGTGGGGATAAACCTCGGCCAGTGCCACAACGTGGAGGTGGACCACTGCGAGATATACAACATCGGCAACGGCAACGTCGGGGACACCTGGGCCCAGGGATTCTCTATCTGGGGTGCTGACGCCGGCAACCAGGCCACCGACATAAACATCCACGACTGCAATATCCACGATGTCTCATCCCCCAACGCTAAGGACTCCGGCATTGGTATCCAGGGGAACGTTTCCGGGATAGTCATCCAGAACAACACCTTCGATAACACCGGCGAATACGGCGTTGACACCTGGGACGTCTGGGGAGGGGAGTTCAGCCCGACCACCATAACCGGCAATACCTTCGGCAGCGCCACGGTGGCCGGGGTGAAGATGGTCTACCCCGGCGCCAATCCCATCACCGGTAACAGCTGCGATCAGTGCGGGGTAGGCATATTGATAACCTCCACGGGAGGAGCATCCAGCCTTCAGTTCAACAACTTCACCAACAACACTACTTACGGCATCGAGAACCAGTCCTCCGCCACTCTCGACGCCACTTGGTGTTACTGGGACAGCGTACATGGCCCCAGCTATGACGGCATCACCTACGGGGAGACGTTCTCCGGCAACCTGACCTGGAGGCCCTACCTCAACGTCCCCTACGCCGGGACCCCTCCGGCCTCGCCCATCTCGATAACCACGGCTTCTCCGCTGCCGTCGGGGGTGAAGGGCAGCGCCTACTCCTTCGACCTGGCGGCGGCCGGGGGAACCGCGCCCTATCACTGGTTCGTCTACGCCGGCAGCCTCCCGCCTGGTTTGAACCTCTCCACGGACGGGGTGCTCTCCGGCATGCCCACTGGCAGCGGCAGCTTTACGTTCACCATCGAGGCGGGAGACGGCCAGCAGGCTGACTTCAAGCCTTTCACCCTGGTAGTCAACCCCAGCGGTCCGAGCCTTGTCTTTCACATGACCTCCCTCCCCACCGGCACGGTGACCAGGGGCGAGGTTATAATCTATACCCTGAGCGTGAGCAACAACGGCGACACGGCCACCTCAAGCGCCAGGCTAACCGACGGTGTCCCCGCCTACACCAGTTACGTGGCGGGGAGCACCACCCTCAACGGGGTGCCGGTAGTCGATGTAGGCGGCGCCAGCCCCCTGGCGGCGGGCATGACCGTTAACTCCCCAGGCGAAGCCGCGGGGGTCATCGCCCCGGGCGAGGAGGCGGTGGTGACCTTTATCGTGCAAGTCGGAAACGACCTCCCGCTAGGCGCAGAGGTCAGGAACACTGCCAGACTGACGGCGGATGGCGTGACCCCGATCGAGACGACCTCCGTCAATCCCTCCCCCGCGGGACTGCCCGCCACCTGGTATTTCGCCGAGGGGAGCACCCAGCCGGGATTCGACGAATACATCCTGCTCTCCAACATGGGTGACAGCGATATGACCGCGACTATCACCTACATAACAGAAGGCGGGACCCAGAGGGACATCCCACACCTCGTGCCGGCCCACAGCCGCCGCACCGTCTACGTCAACGCCGAGATGCCCGGCGAGACCGGAGTGGCGGCCATCGTTACCGGCCAGGAGGGTCTCATCTGCGAACGCTCCATGTACTATGTGCACAACGGCATCCGGGGAGGCGACGATGTCATCGGGGTCAACGCTCCCAGCATCGACCTCTTCTTCGCAGAGGGCTTCACCGGCACGCCCGGCAGCCCCTTCGAGGAGTGGATCCTGCTCCTCAATCCCGGCCCCAACCCTTCCAGGGTGATCATCGACTATCTCTTCACGGACGGATCGACTATGCAGAAGGAATACACGGTTGGCGGCATGAGACGCCTGAGCATAAACGTCGATGGGGAGGTCGGAGAAGGCCGCGAGGTAAGCGCGCACCTCCGCTCCGAGCTGCCAGTGATTGCGGAGAGGGCCATGTACTTCAACTACAACGGGAAGTGGCCCGGCGGTCACAACGGCATGGCGGCAACCGGCGCCCGCAACGACTGGTACCTGGCGGAGGGGTACACCGGATGGGAGGGCAGCCAGTTCGACGAGTGGATCCTGGTGGCGAACGAAAACGACCAGGCTGCCGATATCACTATCACTTACATGTTCCCGGATGGGAGCACCAGGGACGTGCAGCATACCGCTGCCCCCCACAGCCGTCTCACTGCGAGCGCCGACGCCGAAGTCGGCCAGGGGCAGATGATCAGCGCCCACGTCCACTCCGACGTGCCCGTGGTGGTGGAGAGGGCAATGTACTTCGACTACCGCCTGAAGTGGGAGGGCGGGCATAATACCCTGGCGGCTTCCGTTCCCGCTTCGCAGCTATATTTCGCCGAGGGCTACACCGGAAATCCCAGTTCCCAGTTCGAGACCTGGGTGCTCATCCAGAACACCGCCGCCGATGCCAAGGTCGCCCGGGTGGATTATGTCCTCATGACCGGCGAGGTGGTGAGCCAGGAGCTCCAGTTGCCGGCACATTCACGCACTACCGTTTTCGCCAACCAGGTACTGGGAAGGGAGGACCTGGAGTTCTCTATCCGCGTGACCTCGGCGGACGGCTCCCCCACCCTGCTGGCGGAGAGGGCCATGTACTTCCACTACGTGGGACCCATGGGCACCAGTGAGGGCGGCCACGACGTGGTGGGATACTAGGTTCTC
>CAYHAT010000252.1:0-5613 GCA_964354675.1 uncultured Actinomycetota bacterium
CGCGTCATGCGCAGGGACTGGAAACGGGCCGTGCAGCGCAGCCTGGACTGGGCGCGCGAAGGCCAGGACTATGCGCCGGGGAAGTAAGCGGAACAAGGAGGGAAAAATGGTAGAGGACGTATGGCCTGATGCCCAACCGTTCTCGTTCGATGGAGGTAAGACGGGGGTACTGGTGGTGCACGGCTTCACCGGCTGCACCCAGAGCATGCTGCCCCTGGGCAAGGGGCTGGCGGATGCGGGTTTCACGGTGATCGGGCCCCGCCTGCCCGGCCACGGCACCACCGTAAAAGACATGAGCACCCGTACCTGGCAGGAATGGACGGGCGAGGCGGAAAAAGGATTGAAGGAGCTGCTCGGGCGCTGCGACAAGGTCTTCGTCACCGGCCTCTCCATGGGCGGCACCATCACCTGTTTCCTGGGCGAGCGCTACGCGGACAAGGTGGCCGGCCTCATGCCCATCAACGCCGAGGTAAGCAAGCCTACGCGTGGGCTGTCACTGACCCCGGTGTTGAAGTACGTGCTCAAGACCATCCCGGGAGTGGGGAGCGACATCAAGGACCCCAACGCCAAGGAGTCTTGTTATGACAAGGTTTCGGTTCCCGCCGCAGCCGAGCTTTACAAGTTAACAAAAGTCACAAAGCGGGATATCGGGAAGATCACCGCACCCATCCTGGTCTTCACCTCGCGTGAGGACCATTTAGCCCCACCGGCCAACGGACCGTTCATCCTGGAGCACGTGAGCTCGCAGGACAAGGAGCTGGTGTGGCTGGAGAACTCATACCACGTGGCCACCCTGGACTTCGACAAGCAGCTCATCATCGAGCGCTGCGTGGAGTTCATCAACCGCCTGTCGTAAGGAACCGAGGCTGTCACGGAAAAAGCGGCGGCCCCGAGGCCGCCGCTCAAATCAACCGCTCCCGCATCTTATTCACGTTTCTTGTCCAGCAGTTCCTTGCCCACTTCCCAGGCATCCGCGAAACGCTCCCCCAGCCTCCAGTAGCCCTTGTCGTCCATGGTGAACAGGATAGGTCCCACCGCTTCGTAGTCTATGCCGCCTTCCTCCAGGCATTCCTCCTCGCAGTAGGCCTCCACGATCTCCCCGATGAAGACATCGTGATGGGGCATCTCCAGCGTCTGGACCAGCCTGCATTCCATGTTCAGGGGACAGCTCTCGATCATGGGAGCCGTCTCCAGGACACCGTAGAACACGTCGAAGACGGAGGCCTTGTCGGACTTAGAGCCGGAGACCAGGCCGCAGTAGTCCGTCTCCACCACCATCCTCACGGAGGGTATGTTGATGCTGAAGGTGCCGTTCTCCTTGATGCCCGCGTTGGTGTAATGGACACGGTTCATGGAGACGGAGACGGAACGGAGGTCTATGATACCCACGTGGGCGATGGTCACGAAATTGGGTTTGCCTTCCACTATCGCTCCCACCAGGACGGTCGGCAGCGGGTAGAGGCAGTTCCTCGCGCCCAGCTGTTTCTTCATCGTCACTCCTTTGCTCGGGCAGCCCTGATGCTCAGGGACTGCGCAGGGTACCGGCGAAGACCTGCCACGCCAGCACCGATTTGGCTAATAAGCTCAGGATGATGTATACCCTCTCGCCGTAGAGGTAGTCGCTCCACTTCCCGACCTTTTTATATTGCAAGACCATGTTTATGGCGAAGATGTTGAAGAACACGAAAAGTATGGGGAGGATGAAATAGACGAAGGTGGGCACTTGCGCATCGGGGTTGGCGACGGCGGAGAAGAAATAGAGCGCTATCACCACCCAGGGGACGATGCCCGCCAGGCACCCGAAGTAAAAGGCGGTCCAGTTGGTCTTCGCGGTGGTCTGGTTGTGCAGCTCCATCATCCAGCCGAAAAGGATCATCATCATGTTGAGGAAGAAGATCATGATCAGGCTGCTCAGGTCGTACATGCCCGAGAGCATGGCGATGACCACGAGCATCAGGGAGGCGGTTATGGAGTACTCCATCCAGCGCGCGTAGTTGGCCCCCTTCTTCAGGTTCCTCACGTACCATGCGTTGATGCCGGGCAGGGTGAGCAGTAAGAGGGCCAGTCCGCTGAGCAACAGGAAAGCCGCGATCAGGGGGCCCAGCCTCACGCTCCCCACTACCCGCGGCAGGCTCGGCTCGTTCAGCATGGCCGGATCGGCCCTGAGGTAATTGGTGGTCACCGGCAGGGTGCTGGCGTTGCTCAGGACCAGCATGAGCACGCCCTCCAGGAGAAGGATCGCGCTCACGACGCCGTTGAAAATACGCAGCCGCTTGAAGACCCCCTCCGTCGCTTCGACCGCTGTTTCCTCGACCATGGCATACCCCTTTCCTCTCCCGTCTCCGTACATGGCGATGCTGTAATCCTTCAGGCTATAAGTCCTTTCGTTTAACATTCTTACCTGTGAACAAGGAGAATAAACCAGGTGCCGATGCGCCGGGGCTGTCTCTCACGGCCAGCGCGGCAATATGAAGGCGAAAAGGACCCCTGGTGCAGACGCGCCAGGGGTGGCCTCACGGCCAACACGGCAGCGCGAAGGATGATGAATATCTCGAGCGGCCGTGCAAGGAGTACCGCATCGGCGCAAAGGTCATACACTGGGCGGAGTGATGACCATCGACAGGCTGCCCTCGCCCCCGCACAGGTTCTCCCAGCTGTGGGATTGCTCGCCCTGGAAATAGACGGCAGTCGCCCTCCCTCAGGTGGTGGAGGGCCAGCGTTACGAATATACTTCCGAGGCGGTCTGAGCCTCGGTCACGAAGTGTCGTAGCTTTTCACTTTACCGATCCGCAGGACCCCGGCGGCCGGGCTTAACATATCTCACTTTCATCGCCCTTCGGCACTGCGCATACAAAGCCTGCGCCTCTTGCAGGCCGCCAAGGATTGCTTCTTCGCCCCCTGCCGGTTCAGGCTTTTTGATTTTCCCATTCGACCGGGTGTGCTCTGCCTTCGTAAGCCGTTTCCCGGTGATCCGCTCCACCGTATAACAAACATGTCCGGTTTCGTTGCATCCCGTACGGAGAGTATGTATCATTGACCCGATAAGAAAATTATATTTACTATATAAGAATTATTTATGAATGAACTCAACTGTTTCATCGTCCTGTTCGACTCCACCCACCACGCTTTGAGGGGCGAGAAAGCCCTCAAGGATGCGGGCATAAGACACGCGGTGATCAACACCCCAAGGGAGTTCAGCGTGGATTGCGGCATCTCCCTGCGGGTCGATCCCGCACTCAAGGAAGAGGCGCGATCGGCGCTGGACGCAAGCGGGATCATATATGCGGGCATAGAGCCGTACCGCTCGCGCTGGATATAGGAATGTGAATACGAAAGGAGTAAGCATGGCGGATTACCGGGACATGTGGGATGAACTGGGGCTGGACCTCGTGGCCCACGACGGCTTGCTGGAAGTGCTGCCTCCACTCTATGGGGAGTCCATCCTGAGCCAGGAAGGTCGCCCCGAGGGCATGGAGTATTTCGACTTCGTGTTCTCAGAGATCCATGGCCTCCGCGTCAAGGAACTGGTAGACCACAGGAAGGCGGGGGGCATCGTGGTCGGGACCTTCTGCACCTACGTGCCGGAGGAGCTGGTTATCGCCGCGGGGGGGATCTGCGTCGGCCTCTGCGCCGGTGCACAGGTAGCTGTCGAGGAAGCGGAGAAGTACCTGCCCCGAAACCTCTGCGCCCTCATAAAGTCCTCCATGGGTTTCAAGCTGGCCAAGGTATGCCCTTACATCGAATCCTGCGACCTGCTGGTCGGCGAGACCACCTGCGACGGGAAGAAGAAGTATTACGAGATCCTGGGCGACTTCCAGCCCGTGCACGTCATGGAGCTACCGCAGCGCAAAGAGGAGATCGACAGGCGCCTCTGGCGCGAAGAGGTGGGGCGCCTGGCGGCCCGCCTGGAGGAACTTACGGGAAAGAAGATCGAGGAGGGCGCGATGCGGGAGGCGGTGCGGGTGGTAAACGAGAAGCGCAAGGCGCTGCTCCGCCTGGCCGAGCTGCGCAAGAGCGACCCCCCGGTGATCTCGGGCCGCGACGCCTTGCTCATCAACCAGATCGCTTTCTACGACGATCCTGGGCGCCTGACCGAAAAGGTCAACGCCCTCTGTGACGAGCTGGATGAGAGGAAAACAACAGGCCTATCGATAGGAGGCGCCCACCGCCCGCGCATCCTCCTCTCGGGTTGCCCCATGGCCATCCCTAACTGGAAAGTGCCCACCATCATCGAGACCTCGGGCGCCGTGGTGGCCATGGACGAGATGTGTACCGGCATCCGTTACTTCCGCCACCTGGTGGACGAGGACGCCGCGGATACGGACGGGCTGTTTGATTCGATCGCGGATCGCTATCTGAAGATAGACTGCGCCGTCTTCACCCCCAACCGGGAGAGATTGGAGCACATAGAGGAGCTGGTACGCGATTACGATATCGACGCAGTTGTTTACTACTCCCTCCAGTTCTGCGATCCCTACAGCGTGGAGGCCTTCCGGGTCGAGCAGGCGATGCAAAAAGAGAGGATGCCATTCCTTTACCTGGAGACAGACTATAGCACGGAGGATGTGGGGCAGCTCTCCACGCGCATCCAGGCCCTCATCGAGATGGTGAGCAGCAAAGACAAGGTCTAAGACAAACGTGCGGCTCGGTCCAGGCCCTCAAGCAGTTGGCGGGCCTGGGCCGCATACTATATGGTACATTTGACACATAACCTCCCCCGGCCTCCAAGCCGGGGGAGGCATTTTGCCGAGGTCGATGCCTTGAAAGCGGGAAGAACCCGGGGGAGAGCGAGATAATGACCATCGCCGGCCTGGATATAGGTTCGCGTACCATCGCCCTGGTGGAGATGGACGGCGGCGGCCTGGTGCGCAGCATGGTGGTGGAGACCACCTTCGACCCCCTGGAGCAATGCCGCCTCATCCTGGAGGACCGGGACTTCGATGTCCTGGTCGCCACCGGCTACGGCAGGCACCTGGCCCAGGCTAACTTCGCCGACCGGACCATCACCGAGATCAAGGCCTTCGCCCTGGGCTGCCACAGCATCTTTCCCGCGTGCCGCACCATCCTGGACATAGGCGGGCAGGACACCAAGGCCATCTCCCTGGGGCGCGGGGGGAAGGTATTGGACTTCCAGATGAATGACCGCTGCGCCGCTGGTACCGGCAAGTTCCTGGAGGTGATGGCGACGGCCATGGGCCTTTCGCTCGAGGAGATGGGTCGCATAGCCCTGGAGACCGAGGGCGAGGTGAAGGTCTCCAGCATGTGCACGGTGTTCGCCGAGTCCGAGGTGACCGGGCTCATCGCGCGCGGCACCCCCCGACCCGAGATAGCCCGCGGCCTGCACGAGGCCATCTGCGACCGTGCGACATCCCTCCTCAAGCGGGTAGGGGTGGAGAGAGAGGTGGTCTTTGCGGGGGGGGTTGCCCGCAATCCCTGCCTCGGGGCTCTGCTGCAGAAGCGGCTGGGCCTGCCCCTGCTTATCCCGCAGGACCCGCAGATCGTTGGTGCCCTCGGCGCCGCCCTCTCGGTTGATGTTTCATAGTCGACTTGTTGTTTCTTTTGGTTCTTCTCCGAGAAGTGTGGGTAGGAGTGTGAGAATGGTAGCTACCTTTG
>CAYHAT010000253.1:0-2927 GCA_964354675.1 uncultured Actinomycetota bacterium
CAGGGCCTCGATGGCCGATTTCGGCCCCATGGATATATGCACCTGGCTTACGATCATGGCGATGCCCTGGTTGATCAGCGCCATCACCCAATTGTCCCATACCAGCCAGATGAGAAGGTCTATTATGGTTATCACCGACAGGCTGAGCAGGCGGTTGGGCCATGCCCTGTGTTCCTTTTCCGCCGCCGCCTGGTGCTCCAGCAACTCTTCGGCCCGGCTGAGCCGCTCATCCGGACTGCTCCACTTGCCTTCATCTTCCAGCTCCTCGAGTTGCTCCACGAGCGGCAGGCGAAAGAGATTGAAGAATCCGCCGATGGTGATCTTGGTGCCGCGCAATCCCCTCAAGGCCGATATCCACATCCCCAGGAATCCCAGGGATACGAGGATAAGGATCCCTATATCGGCGCCTCTGGCCTTTGTATCCTCCACCGTCAGTACAAGGAAGATAAAGACCGCTATCAGTACTACGTAGAAGATCATGGTGCCTACGAAATACTTCCTGGTCTTGTCGGCGGATTTCCGTAAAGCCGTCAGGATGGTTGCGAGCTTCCCGCCCTCACCCGATACCGTGCTTTCTGAAACCATTGCGATCTCCTTTCCCTTGAAATGGCCCGATCCCAGCCTTACGGGATATCTTTCTATGCCCCCCCGAGCTCACCTTTTAGATGGGGAACTTGCTCTGCCTGTTACAAGGAGAATACCCAGGAAACAGCCGCTATAAACCAGTGGTGCGCAGTGTCCTGCTGCGATGGCGGTCTATAAATCAGGTTTTTCTCCGAGAAATGCCGGTAGCGGGAAACGATGTTTGCAGATGCGTGGTTGGGCCAGATCTTAAAACTTGAATTTTTCAAGTGTTTTGATCAGCGCTTTCTTGCTAATCAAAAATAAGAGTTATAAGATCTGGCCCCAAAGGTAACTACTATAATCCCACTTTTGGCTACATTTTTCGGAGAAGAACCACAAACAAAAGGAGCGGAGATCCTCGATCTCCGCTCCGCTTCTTGTCTCGAGCTCCCCGTTATCCATGGGACAGCGGGGCTTAAAGCTCAATAACGGTACGAACCCTTGGACTCGGTCCTCTTGGGCCTGGCCTCGCTCACGTTGAGCGGACGCCCGTCAATGTCCTTCCCGTTCAGGGCCGCGATGGCGGCTTTTGCCTCCTCGCTGTTGGACATCTCTGCGAACCCGAAGCCCCTGGACCGGTTGGTATTGCGGTCCATGACCACCTCGGCGGAATCGACCGAACCGAACTCCTCGAACAACGCACGCAGATCCTCTGAAGTCGTTGAATAACTGAGGTTCCCTACGTATATCTTCACTATCTCTCACCTCCTTCGCCTAAAAAAATCCCGAGGATACGGTCTCCTCGGGAAGACGAAAGATCTAACCTAAAAAACCAATACGCGATTATTATAGCAGAAGATCGCCTTTTGTATAGGGCATCGGGAGATTACGAGTATATTGCTTTTTCATGCAACCCAGGTTGCTGTGAGCTCAGTCGACGCCGATCATCACGTTGCTCGCCTTGATAATGACGTAGACCTCCTTGCCCTCAGCCAAGCCCAGGTCCTCCGCGGACGCCTTGGTGATGATCGAGACGACCTCGCCGCCGCCTCGCAGCTCCACCTTTACCTCGGTGTTCACTGCGCCCGTGATGACGCCTTTTACCGTCCCCTTGATGACATTCCTCGCGCTGATCTTCATGTTCGCACCTCCCTTAGAACATCATAGTGTCTTTAAGTCTTATTCCCTTCTCAATAGACTCTAAACTCCCCGGGCAGAAGCGGGACCGTGCAGGGATCTCCCGCATCCGGTTATAGAGGAAACGGCAACCCGGTGCCTGCTCATCCCGGCTTTTTTATCCCGACATCATAAGCGGAAGTCACCCCGTCCACTCCGCATGGGCGCAGTCGCCTAGCATCACTCGAAGATAAAGAAAAGATGCACGCCGTAGGTATCTAATCCGAAGTCCCGGATAAGGTCCTGGGTGTCCTCCTCGAAGAGAAAGGCATCGAAATCGCGGGCTCCCTGGATGTTGGTGTCGGGAAAGACGGTGGGATCGGTGACGATGACCGCATAGACGTTCAGGAGCTCCGGATCTCCCTCGACCATGATCTCCAGGTCCAGGGCTTCATCCAGGACGATGAAGGTGGCCCGGTCGGTCAGGGTATAAGCGCCCGTTTCCTCCGCTATCCTCAGGGTGTACCCCATCCCCTGGCCGCTTTCGCTGTACCACTCCCCTGAAGGCTGGATCCCGGCTCGCTCCCACACGCTCAACTCCATGGCATTGGTGCCCGAGGCGTCGCCGCGGGAGACGAAGGGCGCTTGCGAGCTGCTTATGCGCTCAAACGCCTCCACCGCGTCTTGCGTGCCCTTGATGCCCGCCGGGTCGGCGGCAGGCCCCACGATGATGAAATCGTTGTACATGACCTCGCGGCGGCTCTCGCCGTAGCCGGCATCCATGAACTCCTTCTCCGCCTTAGGCTCGTGGGTGATGGTGACGTCGGCCTCCCCCTGCCGCGCCATGAGCAGGGCGGCGCCACTCCCCACGGCGATCGCCTTCACACGGTAGGGATAACGCTCCTCGAATCGCGCGACCAACTCGTCCAAGAGACCAGAGTCCAACACGCTGGTGGTGGTGGCCAGGATGAGTTCGCTCCTGTCTTCCTCCGGGATCCCGGAAGAACCGCAGCCGCCGAGGCCCCCGATAAGGACGGCTGCGGCCAGGATGACGGCCAGAACCGCTGCAGCCCCGCGCTTCACCTGACGATCTCCATCTTCGTGATGCGGTGGATCCAGTAGAACCCGTCCTCGCTCCCGACCACCAGCCTCACCGGGCCCTGTTCCTCGGGCAGCGGGGCTCCGTCTTCCTCCCAGGCCAGGATGGTGTCCGGCCGCATGGCCATGTCGCCGGGTATCTTGGCTAC
>CAYHAT010000253.1:3027-5607 GCA_964354675.1 uncultured Actinomycetota bacterium
TTCTCGCTCTGCAGGAAGGGCGAGGCTTCCTTTTTCTCGCCGCAGCCACAGACAAAAACGAACGAGAGGGCCACCACCAGGAGCAAGGACAGCGCGACCGCATGCCTTCTCATGGCGCAGCTCCCCCCAGGTTGAGGTAGTAGAGCAGCGGCAGTACAGCCATCAACGGCTGCACTCGTGCCGCGGCCAGCACCATCCAGTTCACGCAAAAGGCAGCCGCTGCGTCTGCAAGGAAGGAAGGCGCTGCCGTGACCGCGGGCGTCTCTCCAGTGTCCGTGGTCGTTCCCGGCTGCAGCCCGTCCTGGCCACCTGTTTGCGGCTGCGGTTCCACCGGTGGGGTCGGCTGTGGGGCCGGGCTCGGCGCAGGAGGCGGCGGAGGTGCGGGTTCCGTGACCGCGCCGTATACCGCCAGGGAGCCCTCCGGAACCACGCTCGCCGCCGGGGGCATCTCACCCGCCGGCAACGGCAGCACCTCCACGGCGTAGATCATCCTCACACACAGGGGGGTGTTGGCGTCTCCTCCCTGTTCCTTGTTGCCGGGAACGGTCTGCGGCACGATGAGGCGCAGGCCGCTCTCCTCTCCCGACAGCGGAGCCCCGTCTTTCTCGTAGGCGATGATCACTTTCAGATTCCCGGGGTAAGTGGCCCTTACCTGGGAGAGGCTCAGGGTCTTGCTGTAGTTGTCCCTCGCCCTGATGATCACCTCGCTGGCCCCGGGCAGCAGGTTCATCTTCTCCTCGAGGAGGTAGGCGAGGGGCACGCCTTTATAGTCGTCCTCGTAGTAGGTGAAGGGTTCCTGCGACTTCAGAAAGGTATAGTGACCGGCAAAGGCCGGCATGGAGGTCAGCTCCGCCATGGAGAAGACGCGGCTCCCGGGGTCGGCCCGGCAGCGGTTCTGGCCCAGCAGCAAAAGCGGGGCTGCGGACACGAGTACGGCTGCCAGCGCTATGACCACCACGGCCTGGGAGGCGTTCCTGCTCTTCTTCCTGCCGCCGATATAGGAGATGATAGCACCGGCGAGCAGCATTATCCCTAACAGCAGGATCACCAGGGGCAGGACCACCGCGAAAGGATAGACCGCCGGGATATCGCCGTAGATCCACACCTCGTCAGGCGGCACCGCTGCCGCGTCGGGAACCTCGCTCCCCTCTTCCACGGGCCCTATCTCGATGAGCCTGAGGTTGGAGACCCAGGACGGCTTGTTGACCTCCCCCTCCTCGTATTGCGGCATGACCAGCCTGAGGGGGCCCGTCCCGTCCGGCTCCGGCTGCAAGGTCTCGCCGTTCATCTCCCAGGCCAGCAGGGGATACAAACCGCTCGCGTTGGCCTGCTTCAGGTCGGCCAGCGTGAGCACCGTATCCACCGCCGGCCAGAAATATCCGTCCGGGGCGATGAGTTTTACCTCTACTTCTGCATCCTCAATGCCCTGGTCCTCCAGGAAGGTGTGGAGAACGACCCCCTCGAACTCGGTGTCCTCTACCGTCTGCCAGTTGTTGATGCTGTGATAGGTGGCCTGGTTGGAGGGCATGGACAGCACCTCGTCGTAGGTCACTACCACGTGGTCCGCTGCAGCGGCCTGCCGGAAAACGAACAGGAATATCGAAGCGGCGATGAGCATCGCGGCAAGGACTAAGAGCAGGAGCGGCTTTCTACCCATGCACCCTCCTTTCCAAGCACGGGAGGCCCGCCCGTTTCCCGGCGAACCCTGGCGGCCTCTTTCCGTGGCTGTCGCTGTAGGTAAAGAGGCTCGGAGAGCGTTTCCGCCGTTATTTACTATCTTGAACCACCGCTCTCCTGTCAAGGGAAGACGCACGGCGGCGGGCGCACGTTCCCCGTTTATCTCATCAATGCAACCGTAAACTGTTATCCGATGGTGTAAAAGCGCAGCAACTTGACAAATTAGCATGATTGATGATAAATAGGCAGGCGTACGGTTTTCCGAGCAGTCCGGCCTAAGGCCAAGGCTAAGGAGGGCTGCCGATAGGGTAGGATTGGAAACGGTCCTGCCTCCCGTGTTTGGAAAGGGAGACCTGTTTCATAGGCCTTGCGAGGGCGTCCTTTCTGCATGGGGGGGGCGCCCCCTTTATGCGCACGAGCCATCCTTTCCGGCGCGGAGAGGATGGTTTTTTGATGCGTAGGGCCGGTTTTGGTTATTCGCAGCGACAACTGTGGGAGGTATTGAAAGGAGGAAACGTGAGGAAATACCTGATCGTTTTAGTGGGAGTGTTATTGTGCCTGGCGTTGATCGCCCCCCTGGCCGCGGTGTCGTCGCCGGAGGACGGCGGGTTCCAGGCCGACGCGGTATCCGCGGCGTCGCCTAATTACCGCACCTTTACCGAGCCTGACCTGAAATCCATGCGGAATGCGGTGGGCGGGGGCCTGTGGGGCGGGCACTACACCTGCCAGAAGAACTCCGATCCCTACAATTACTTCGAGCAGGACTGGCAGGGGGTGAGCCTCTCCTACCAGCTGGAGGTGGAGACGGGGATCAAGGCCGACACCACCGGGATCAAGATCATTGCGGACGACAACTACGCCGTGACCCTGACCCTGGACCAGATAAGGAAGAACAGCAATCCC